>JACMIS010000186.1 GCA_014381035.1 Armatimonadota bacterium | reverse complement strand
CAAAATCAGGTCATGGATCCGCCCGCAAACATTGATCGAATCTTCCTGCACGAACCCGAGCGTTTCCAGCGCGGCATGCACATCGGGGAGGGTCTGGAAGCCGTCCAAAGCGAAGGCGTCGATCAGAAAGCGGCGGGCGTCGGCGCGGGAGACGGAAATCGGAACGGTCATCGGGTGGATTGTACCGTGTTTCGCGTCCCATTTACGACGTCTTCGTGCGTCAGGTGTCCGCTACGGAAAGACCGAGTCTTTCCTGGAGAATGGCGTAACGTGTCCGACCGACGGGTAGCTGGTCGTTGCCGCTCAGTCGGACCGCGTAGGTATGATTTCCGAGCAGGAGTAGTTCCTCGACGGCGTCAAGGCGGACGATGGTGGAGTCGTGGATGCGCAGGAACTGCTCCGGCGGGAGCAGGGTTTCCAGTTGCGTCAGGGTGTAGTAGGTGCGGTGCTCGCCGCCGTCCTGTGTTCGCACCAATACCCGTTTGTCGCGTGCGACCGCACAACGGATCTCCTCCAGGCGCACCAGTAGAACCGCGTAATCCTTACGGATCGGCAGGCGTTGGAGGCGGGTGGGCTCCCGTTGCGCCTGCTCGGTCAGTCGGCGAGCGGCTTCGCCGCGCACGGCGGCTCCTGCGGAAAGGCGTTCGCGGGCGCGAACCAGCGTTTTCGCCAGCCGCGTCGGGCTGACTGGCTTCATCAGGTAGTCCAGCGCAGCATGCTCGAAGGCTTGTGCGGCGTATTCCGAGAAGCCGGTGACGAAAATAATGAGCGCGTCCGAGGTGCTCTGCTGAAGTGCCTCGGCGAACTGGAGTCCGGTCAGACCGGGCATTTGAATGTCGAGGAAGAGGAGGCGCGGACACAGGTCTTCGGCGAGTTGTAGTGCCTGGGCGGCACCCTCCGCTTCGCCGATCACGGTCACTCCCTGCTCTTCCAACATCCGCCGCAGGTATTCCCGTGCGAGTGGTTCGTCGTCTACGATCAGTGCGGTAAGAATGCCTGCGTCGGCGGGATTTGGCGGCAATAGAACCGGGGTCACGTCAGGCATCTTTGTTCTTTCGTTGCCGAATTATATCCTATCTACAAACCTCGGTCATCCCTCCTGCCGTATGGCGCGTGGTGTCGCGGGGCGTATCGCCCCCGCCGTGGTGGGAGGGATGCGGAACACGGCGAGCGTTCCCACGTCCCGCCGTGAGAAAAGACGGATACGTGCCCCGCGCCCATAGACCAGACATAACTGCTCCGAAATAAGGGTGAGACCATGCGCCCGGGGACGTGCCTCCGGATTTGCCGGGGCGGCTTCGGGGGGTGCCGACTCGGTAACTGCGTTGCAACCGGAGAGAACGCTCCGTCGCTCGGACGGAGCCATCCCTACGCCGTCGTCAACGACGGCGACCAGGACGTATCCGCTCCGTTGCTTTCTTGCCGTCACCCGCACCGCCCCAGGCCCGATCTTCGGGGCGATTCCGTGAAGAATGCTGTTCTCTACCAGGGTTTGCAGCACGAACGGCGGTATTCCCGCACTCCGCGCCTCCGGGGTGATGTCCCACTCGAACCGAAGCCGTGCGCCGAGCCGTAGTTTTTCGATTTCCACGTAGTCCTGGACGTATTCCACTTCCTCCTCAAGGGGTTGCACGACACGCGTTGATATTTCCAGGGCGCGGCGCATGATTTGCGCGAGCTGGATGGTCGCTACCTCCGCCCGGTCCGGCGCAAAGCGGCACAGTGCCGCGATGGAGGTGAGCGTGTTGAACAGGAAGTGCGGATGGATGCGTGCTCGCAAAGCCCCCAGTTCCGCCTCAACCAGCATGGTGCGGCTCCGCTCCGCTTCCAGGCGAAACTGCTCTGCCGCCTGTCGCATCAGGGCATCGTTCAGGATCATGTGTAGCAGCACGAAGCCGACCGAATTCGCCCCGACCCGGAGCAACCCCACTGGCAACGAGAAGGGGGCGGCTTCCGCGCCGCCGATCCACAGGCGCAGGAGGACGGCGTCGATCTCCGCCAGAAGGATGGTGCCGACACCCGCCGCGATCACGACGTTGCTGGGAGTGGGGCGTCGCTGGTCGCGTGACAGCCCCGCGATCCGCCGCGCCGCGAGCCCCGCGAACAGGCAGAACAGGACCGAGAGAATAGCGCGTCCGAGTGCTTCCTGTTGAAGGAAGATCGGCGCACCGGCGGTCATGATGGCGGCAGTCATCAGTCCCACCCATCCGCCGCACCGCAGGGCGGCGAACGTCATGATCAGGGTGTAGGTGTCATAGGGGACCCGCTCTTTGGCGAAGTACAACTCGACCAGACCGACCAGACCGAAAAACAATCCCAACTTGGCAGCCGCGCGTGGCGTCAGGCGTCCGCCCGCCAGATAGTCGAGGATGGGACCGCGCTTCAGGAGGTAGGCGATGACGACGATGGTGCAGGTGCTCGCGGCGAACGAGTAAATCATCGCCTTCCACCCTTTTCGCCGCTCACGACAGAATGGTAACTCTTATCCGGCGGCTGGATCGGGCGAAATCGGGTCATGATGAGTCTACGCTATCGCCCGAACATACGTGCCTCGCGACGCGACGAACGGCACGGAAAAGCCGACGAACGGCACCAATACGCGGATGGGACTCGCCCCGATTCGTAGTTCCATTTATGCGTCCGCCGGGCGGTACCGGCCACGGACCGCCCGCCGGACCACGCGAAACTAACGAATGCCCGGTGATAACCCGGACGCGCAGGCTAAATCGAGGACAAAGGCGCGGGTAGCCAATT
>JACMIS010000185.1 GCA_014381035.1 Armatimonadota bacterium | reverse complement strand
CTCGTAGACCGCGTTGATGATTGCATCATGGGACGCGGCAGCGTTACTGCGGGGGCGTCCCCGCGTGTTTTTGTTGGTTCCACTCACGAACAAATCTCCCAGACAATATTTTACTTTACGAACCGTAATTATTATTGACAACTAACGTCTTATATATTATATTACTATACGTAACGTAAAACATCCACGTCGCGTGTCGCCGGGCAGTCTATCGGAACGAAGCGCAGTCGTCGCTGTAAAGGAGAACACTACGACCGAGGATCAAAAAGTTGTCCTTATCATGGGAGCCAGTGGCGGCATTGGCGAAGCTATCGTCCGTTGCCTCGCCGCCGAAGGGCATGGGGTCGTTTGGAGAGCGTGCGAATCAGCCGGTCCGCCGACGAATTAATTCAAAGAACAGAGAAACTAACGGAGAACGAAATGCAACAATCACAGACAGAAAACACGCAAAACAGTGGGACTACGCCCGCTCGGAAAATCGCCCTGGTTACGGGATCGAGTCGCGGACTCGGGCGCGATACTGTACTCAGCCTTGCGGCGAAGGGCGTTGACAGCATCGTGACATACCGCTCCCGTCAGGACGAAGCCGATGCGGTGGTCGCGTCCCTCACGGCGCAGGGCGGCAAGGCGGTCGCTCTGCCGCTGGACGCGGGCGACGTGAAATCGTTCGGCACCTTCGCCGCCGACGTGCGGCGCGTTTTGTCGGAGACCTGGGGCGTGTCGCGGTTCGACTATCTGGTCAACAACGCCGGGGTAGGAGCGTACGCGCCGTTCGCCGACACGACCGAGGAACAGTTCGACGAACTGATGAACCTCCATTTCAAGGGCGTTTATTTTTTGACGCAGAAGTTGCTCCCGCTGATCGCCGACGGCGGGCGGATCGTGAACCTGTCGAGCGGGTTGGCGCGTTTTTCTACCCCCGGCTACAGTGCGTATGCTTCGATGAAGGGCGCGGTCGAGGTGTTGACCCGGTACATGGCGAAAGAGTTGGGGGCACGTGGCATCGCCGTCAACGTCGTGGCTCCGGGTGCCATCGAAACGGATTTCGGCGGCGGTCACGTGCGCGACAACAAGGAACTGAATCAGGGTATCGCCGCGCAAACCGCGCTGGGGCGCGTCGGCCTGCCGGGCGACATCGGACCCATGATCGCCGCGCTTCTGTCCGACGACAACCGCTGGGTGAACGGTCAGCGCATCGAAGTATCGGGCGGAATCTACCTTTGAGTCACGCGCCGGGCGAAACACCGGCGGCGTGAAGCGGGAAAGGCGAGAAACTCCCGGTGCGCCAACCACGCACCGGGAGTTTCGGTTACACGCGGTGGTCCTTCCCGCTGTTTATCGGGCTCATTCGCGCAGGAGACTACCGCCCGTATTGTCGCGTCTGGGGTGAGGTAGATGAACCAATCGGCGCAAACCGAATGCCGTATCGCCCGGTAATTTCGTCGCGCAATTTCTGCTTGTCGGTGGGTGTGCCGTCCGTGTTATATCCACCGACCACCCCTAATTCATCTTCGAGGTCCGTGCCATCCGTGTTGAATCGTCCGAGGTTGTAGTTGTCCGCGCCGAAACAGGTTCCGTCTTGTGACTTGCCGATGAACACTACGTACTCGCTGTTCTGTTTCATCTCATAGCAGTCGCCGGTCACTTTTTTTAGTAGCTCGCCTTGCCTGTCCTCGAACAAACCGACAGGCTCAACCAAAGATATGGTCTGTCCCGCAGACAATTCGAAATCCGGTTTCTGATACAGGACGCGTGTGATTCGGAAGGGACCGAGTGTCCACCTGTTTTCGGGCAACTGCTGCTTTATATCAGGATCATAGTAGTACTCAGTGCCATGTTCGCGGTCAATGAAATCGGTCACGGGGTACCCGACCACAATCGCGAGACTTTCACGGATTTCTTCCAGCGTGTGAGCGTATACCATCACGTTCTGAGCACTCACTACCCGGATTTTCTTGCGGCTTAGCGGTATATTTTTTTGTGGAGTTGATTCCTTCACCGGGGAGGATACATGAGATAGTTTCGGCGAGTCGGAGGCACAGCCCGAAATAGACGTTGATACTATGGCGACACAAAATGAAGGTAGCCAATAATGCCCTCTGATTTGCTTGAAAAAGGATACCGGATTCATAAAAGTGTTCCCCACCTCGTGCCCCATTGGCATTGTACCGAACTCGCTTACGGTCGGTTGAAACCGGTGCATTAAAGTTTATCCCTGTCTCGATGTCCGAACAAACCATCGGATGCGACCTGTCTGTGAATACGACTGCTT
>JACMIS010000184.1 GCA_014381035.1 Armatimonadota bacterium | reverse complement strand
GTTTCACGGTATGGCAACTGTATTGCCTGATGGGCGAACGCCACGATATCGCGGTTTTTTTCTACCAGGACACGTTTTTCAGCGAGCGTCCACTGTTTTTTGCCAGGTTGGATCAAACGTGCGTCGGTTATTTTTTCGTAATCGAGAATACGTGACGCGGCGGCGGTCAGGGGCAGGAAGGCGTTCTCCGCCGGTTCGGGCGGACGAACGGGGACGATTACGGTCACCGGCAGACTAAGGGCGACCGCGTAGGCGACAACGACCGAAGTCAGAAATAAAAAGATCGCATTCCTGAGGATTTTAGAATAATTCATCTCGGCTACCCATCCGACATACCATGTACCATTCTGGTTGCGTTAAACGGTATCTGGTGACGTTATTTTCGGGACGAAACGGTCCGTCCACTCGAAACATTCGGCGAGCACGTGGAGCACCGACTCTCTCGCCCGGTACGCGTGTGATTCGTGTGGGAGCAGGACTAGCCGCGCGGTCGCGCCGTGGGCGGCCAGGGCTTGATAGAAACGCTCCGATTGCAGCGTATGCGTCCCTGGATTGTTGTCGGCTTGACCGTGAATCAGCAGGATCGGCGCCTTGATCTTATCCGCGTAGGCGAATGGAGAAAGACTGCGATAAATGTCCGGTGCTTCCCAGTACGAACGCCGCTCGGACTGGAACCCGAACGGGGTAAGCGTGCGGTTATACGCCCCGGATCGGGCGATCCCGGCGGCGAACAGGTCAGAATGGGCGAGGAGGTTCGCCGTCATGAATGCGCCGTAAGAATGCCCCGCGCAAACGACACGCGTGCGGTCGATGATGCCGCGTTGATCGAGGAAGTCAATCGCCGCCTTCGCGGACCCGACGATTTGCTCGACGAACGTGTCGTTCATCGTCTCCGGATCGCCAACCACGGGCACCGTCGCATCCAAAAGAAGGGCAAACCCCTGCGTGACGAACCAGAGCGGGGACGTTCCCGCAAGGCGCGTGAATGTTTTGTCGGAGCCGCGCACCTGACCCGCCGTACTGGCGTCCGAATATTCCTCGGGGTATGCCCAGAAGAGCAAGGGAAGTTTCTCGCCAGACGCTACGTCGTAGTTCGGCGGAAGATAAAGCGTTCCGGATAACGGTACGCCGTCCCCTTCGCGTTTGTACGTCACCAACTCCTTGTGCAGTCCCGTAATTTGCGGATGAGGGTCGGCAAAGCGAGTGATCGCCTCGCGGCGGCCCGTTCCGAGATTAAGCCGAAAGAAGTTCGCGGGCTGGGTGCGGTTCTGGTAAGAGGTCAGAACCTCACCCCCCCCGCCCCCCTCTCCGTGGCGGAGAGGGGGGAGTCCCGGGGCGGGGGGGGGGAGGTACGTCAGGAATGATACGAAAGCCTCAAACCCGTCATCGCCGCATCGCCACAACTCTTCGGTTTCTTTGGTCGCCAGATTCATGCGGCGCAGGAACGGGCGGTCACCCTCGGGAGTCGAGCCACGCCCCGACAGGTAGATCGCGTCGCCGTCCTGCAAGATGTGGTGCCTGCCATCGGGCTCCGTGACGTAAATGGGGCTTCCCGGGGAGTTGTAGGCATCATTCACCGAAAGATCAAACAGCACGTCGCGCTCCGGTTCGGGCTCGGACAGGTTCATGCGATACGTGGTCCGCCAGCGGCGATCACGGCTGTACTCGGTGAGTAAAACGTCGTCCGGGGTCGGGAGCCAGTCCCAGCCAGCGTACCGCTCCTGAAGCCGTAACACCTCGCGCACCGGGTCGGTAAATGGGGCAGGAAGCGTGAAGACGGCGTCGCGGTGGGGGACTTTTGCCAGTGGGTCCCCCCCGTCCAATGCCTCGATCCATAGCAACGTCGAATCGCGGTTGCCTTGCCATGCCACGTTGCGCGGGCCGGTCGCAACGCCCTGTTGCGG
>JACMIS010000183.1 GCA_014381035.1 Armatimonadota bacterium | reverse complement strand
GATTGCCGCGAACCGCCTGATGGTCAAGCGAATGGACGCCGAAGGGATGGACTATCCGCTTCACCTCGGGGTAACCGAGGCGGGCGACGGCGAATACGCCCGCGTGAAATCCACAACTGGCATTGGCACACTACTCGCCGAGGGTATCGGCGACACGATTCGCGTTTCCCTATCCGAAGACCCGGTCTATGAACTGCCGGTCTGCTACGAGATCTTGCAAGCATTGGGACTGCGTAAAACGCAGGTCGAGTACATCGCCTGTCCGTCGTGCGGGCGTACCAAGTTCGACCTACCGACAGTATTAAACCAGGTACGAAACGCGACAAGCCATCTGGTCGGTCTGGACATCGCGGTCATGGGATGTATAGTAAATGGGCCTGGCGAGATGGCGGATGCGGATTACGGCTACGTCGGCAAAGCGGGTGGGCTGATTACGCTCTACCGCAAACGCGAACCGCTCAAAACCGTGCCGCAGGAGCAGGGTGTCTCCGAACTGATCGCACTGATCAAGAGTGACGGAAAATGGCAGGAGCCGAAAGCGAAATAGCGAGGAAATGCAAATGCCGTCCCATTTCCGGGCAAGCAACGGGTTGCGCGATAGACTGCCCGCACTGGCACTACCACCTACACCGGACGTCGCATCGGTGCCGCTCGACTTGCAAGCCGTATTCGACACGTGCTACGACGAGGCGGGACTGGGCGACGCCGTTGATTACACCCGCGAGATGGAGTGCCCCTTTCGCCGGGTTGCGTGCGGCGGGGTTGCGTCCCTAACCACGCCGAAGGGTAATCGAGTTGCTAAAACCGGAAAAACACTCTTATATCCCACCGAAAGGATTCGTGCCAGACGCAAAGACGGCGTCGAAAATCGCGGAGGCGGTGCTGATTCCGATCTATTGGGAGGCAAATATTCGAAAGCAGATGCCGTTTCGTATCCGATTAACAGGCGACACGTGGGTAATTGAAGGGAAAGACTACCTTCCACCAACTTCATCCGGCGGCTAAGTTTATATCGCGATAGCGCGGCGCGATGGGCGCATCCTGCGGGTTAGCCATGGCAAGTGACGACGTGCTTTTTCTATTGTGCCGATGCGGTGAGCAAAGGCTTCTTTTTTCGCGCTAGATGCGCCTGAATCATCGCGCGGGCTATCGGAGCGGCATCTTCGCCGCCGTGCAGGTTGCGTCCCTTCGCATCGGAATACAGCAAGACGCAGACCGCGATCTCCGGCTTCTCGAACGGCGCGTAGCAGGTGAACCAGGCGAGAGTGGTGTCCTGTCCGGTTTTACGGGATTTCTTTTCCGCCGTGCCTGATTTCCCCGCGACTGCGACGCCCGGGATCGCCGCTGAACGCGAGGTCCCGGAGGTGACCACGGCGCGTAATCCCTTGGCGATACTTTGCAGATCCTCCGACGAAAGCGGCAGTTTCGAGAAGACTTCGGGCTTCGCGGTGTAGACCATTTTGCGGTTGATGTCCATGGCGGACTCGACCACATACGGCTTGTAAAGGGTGCCCCCATTGGCAATCGCCGCCGATAGTTGCACGATCTGTAGCGGCGTCGAAATAATGTCGCCCTGACCGATGGAAATATTGGCGGTGTCGCCCGGGTACCAACCGTTGTCCGGGTTGCCGAACTTGGGAGCCATCACTTTCTTCCATGCCGGGGTCGGCATTCGCCCTTCCGATTCGTGCGGCAGATCAATACCGGAATCCTTCCCGATCCCGAACTTATCCGCCCAAGTGGCGAGTGCATTCGGTCCGACGATACGCCCCGCCTGGTAGTAATAGGTATCACATGACTGCGCCAGGGCACCGTTCAGACTGACACTGCCGTGTTGTCCGTGGCAACGCTTGAAGTAGCTCCCGAAAGAAATCCCGCCCCGGCAATAAACGCCGTCGTGCTCGTTCATCTTACCGGAACCTAACGCGGCGGCACTGGTGACGATCTTGAACGTGGAACCAGGCGGCTCGGCGGCACTGATCGCCCGGTTCATCATCGGCGCGGTCTTCGGATCGTTTATCGCTTTCCAGGTGCGTGCTAAAAGCGGGCGACGTGCCAGGACATTCGGGTCGAAGGTCGGCGCGGACGCCAGTGCTAGAACCGCCCCGGTGCGCGGGTCTACGGCGACCGCCGCGCCGATACGCCCCCGAAGACCGTTCTCCGCCGCGATCTGTACCTGTCGCTCCAGAGTCAGTTTCAGCGTCGCTCCGACCGTGGGAGGGAACTCGTTCAAAGCGCGTTTACGGCGACCGCGTGCGTCAATCTCATACAGCGTTCCGCCCTCGGCACCGTTGAGAAGGTGATCATACGATTTTTCGATCCCATCCTTGCCGATGAAATCGCCCGATTTGTATCCGCGTTCTTTGGTGTCCGGTTTCTTTAAGTCGCCCTCGGTGATCGGACCGATATAACCGAGCAAGTGCGCGGCAAGTTTACCTTCGGCGTAGCGACGGACCGGGTCTACCGCTTTAAACACACCCGGCAGACGCCACTCGTTCTCATCAATCGCGGAAAGCACATGCATCGAAACCCCTACGGCAACCGCGACTGCCGACCGAGATCGGTGCTTAGAGCGGCGTGCCTCTTTCGAAGTGATCCCCAGCGGAGTGTTCTGTGTCCCGGTTTTATCCTTCAGTTCGTTCAAACCATCGACGGGAAGGTTGACAAGCGGCGCGAGACGATCTAAAACCTCCTCGCGTTCTCGGGGATCGCTTGGTAACTCTTCTGGATCAACGAAAACCGTAAACTGCGCGGTGTTATTCACGAGCGGAACACCATCGCTATCGGTAATCACACCACGCGGGGCAATGGAGCGAATCATTCGAGAACGATTATTGTCCGCGGTTCGACGAAATTCGGTTCCGCCGATGACCTGCAGAAAATATAAGCGCGTCGCGAGTCCGGCGAGGATTACCGTCATCACGACGGCGAGCCAGCGCACCCGCGAAACCGGGGCGAAATTTTCGGCGGCATCCGTCGGAGAAAGAGATGTTCCTCCGCCGTAGCCGTTAAAGTGGTCGCGTCGCGCAGTACCCATCGTTTCTCTGTTACGCGGGCGGAACGATGACAGGTTCCTCGGGGGGCATTTCCGGTCGCTCCGCCGGTTCCGCCGGTTTCGGCTCTTCCTGGGGAACGTCTACCGGTTTTGTTTCTTCCTTGGGGGCTTCGGGCTTCACCTCCGGCGCAGGCGCCGCACTTTTTACCGGCACTTTGGTTGGTTCTATGGGCTTGGTTTCATTGGTTTCTACACTGCGCCGGCGTCGGCGGCGCGGCTTGCGCGGCTCCTGTGACGGGACGGGGGATGGTTCTCCCGCCTTGATGGTCTTTTCCGAAGGGACAAGTCGGGGTAATTTCGCCGCTCGTTGAATCGGGATTGCCGCCTTCATAAAGCGCGCCCACATGGGCGCGCAGACGCGTCCGCCGGTAGTTTCTCCGCCCGCGCCCGCCATCCGCTTGTATACCGGGACCGTGATCTTGCCACGCTTTTCATAATGCAGACCGCACACCCAGACCGCCGTGGAGAGTTCCGGGGTATACCCGACAAACCAGGAGTCCTTGTTATCGTTCGTGGTGCCGGTTTTTCCGTGCGCGTCCGCGACATCGTGGATGCCTTCCGCTTTGCTCGCAGTACCTTTCTCGACCACCGCCCGTAGTGCCTCGCCGATGCCCGCGACCGCCGATTCCGGGATCGTTGCCGCATTGACGCGGGGTTGGTTATTGGCGAGCATCACGCCTTCCTGATCCACCACGCGGATGATCGCCATGGGAGCGGCATGACTACCGTGATTCGCGAATGCCGAGTACGCAGACGCCATTTCCAGCGGAGTTACTTCATAGGCACCGAGGGCGAGTGATAAATTGGGGTCCATCGGAGAAGTGATGCCCAGTTTTCGCGCCGTCGAGATAACATTGCGTACCCCGATGGAGTTCGCCGTATTCACTGCGGCGTTGTTGTATGACCAGGCGACCGCCGTTTTCAAAGCCACCACTCCCGCCGGACCGCTTCCGCCGGGTCGATACTTCCCGTAGGAGCGGCGCGAATTATCTACATAGGAGTCGGGACCGTACCGACCGGGTTGCGTCGCCATCGCCGTGACATAAACGAATGGTTTGAACGAGGAGCCTGGTTGTCGCCCGCCTTGCGCGGCGTTGTTATACTGGTATTTGTTAAAATCCACGCCGCCGACCATCGCCCGAACATAGCCGGTGCGCGGCTCTACAGCAACCATCGCGCCCTGTGTCACTCCGGTACCACGGGCTTTCATGACGCCGTTGATGAGTGCCCGCTCCGCCTCTTTCTGCATCGCGTAGTTCAGGGTGGTATACACCTGGAAACCGCCGGTGTCCAGTCGCTCCTGACCGTAATCCTTTTTGAGTTGCTGGATCACATAGGTCGTAAAATAGGGAGCCTTCATCACCGACCGAATAGACGGCTTTTTGGAGATAAGAAAAACGCCGTTGGACTGCGCGACTTTGCATTCTTGGGCGGTAATATACCCCAACTCCGCCATCTTCCCGAGTACGAGATTTCGTCGCTTGATAGCCGCTTCCTTGTTTTTGAACGGTTCGAGACGAGTCGGTTGTTGCGGCAATCCGGCAAGAAGTGCGGCTTGCGACAGGGACAGGTTTTTGAGTTCGCGTCCGAAATAGACCTTCGCCGCCGCTTTCGCCCCGTAGGTGTTCACCCCGTAGCAGACTTCGTTCAGATACATCTCCAGAATTTGCTCTTTGGAGAAGTTCTTTTCCAGTAAGATAGCAAGCAAAATCTCTTGAAGTTTGCGGCTGAACGTTTTCTTCTGCGTCAGGAAGACGGTGCGGGTAAGTTGCTGGGTGAGCGTGGACGCACCTTCGCTCAGATCCCGCGACTCGATGTTACGGACGATGGCACGCGCAATCGCCTCGAAATCAATGCCCCGGTGTTTGTAGAAGCGTTCGTCCTCAATCGCTACCGTCGCCTCTTTCAGCACTTCCGGCATTTCGGTGATCGGTTCGAACTCTTTGTACTGCGAGTAGATGCGCGCGAGTACCACTAATTGACCGGTCTTGGGGTCTTTATCGGTCGCGTAGATCGTAGTGATACCGCCCGGCTGGTAGGCTAACATTTTCTCGTTTTGCGGCAGGAAGCGTTGTGTCTCCTGCACCATGTAAGCGGCATAGCCCGCTACGCCGATCCCGGCGAGCAGGAGGAGCATGGTTATCAGCCCGATAAAGACTCCCACACCGCGAAAAAACGCCGCAACGGGAGAAGGGCGGCGCGGGGGCGCGGCGCGTTTCGCGGTACTGCTCCGTCGGTTTCCGTTACTGCTCCGTGTTGTTGCCATTGTTTTTCCTTATCCCCGATGCCGGACGCCAGATGCCCCCAAGATTGGGGGTCGGGGCATCTGGCGTCCGGGACACTACCGTTTCAGGTACTTGCGCTTGTCACGGTCGGTGCCATAATCGCGCTTGCGTGGGTCAAATCGCCACTGCGGCGTCCCCGCTTTTTGCATGAAGCACAGGTAGTTCGACAGAATGGACGCTAATTTCCGGCGCGTCACACGGCGAATCAGGTTGATTTCGGTCAGGGCTTGCACGAAATCGAGACCCTTCTGGTGATACGCCAGCACTTCACAGGTGATGTCGAATGTCGCCATTTCCGCGCCTTCATCGATCGCTTCCTTAAGTCCGATCAGTTCCTGTTGACGCTCCGGCGTTACGTATACCTGCGGGTCCGGTTCGGCGACCGGTTCGAAGCGAAACTCCCATGACCGTGTGCTCGGATGAAGCAGGAACACCGAACCGCTATCCACGGGAAGCAGTTCGTACAAACCGAACAGGTTGAACGCGAGCCGCTTTTCGTTGTTCACGATCACTTCATGCGCCTGGCCATCCGGGGCGCGAACGATCACCTCGACCACCGGCGCGTCGTTCGGGAAAAATCCGTCCGGGACCTGTGCCAGCGGGAACGTTCCGATCTCTTTGTGATGGTTTTTGACCACGAGGCGGAGCGGCGAACGTGGATCATATGCAGGACCGGTGTAGGTGCCTTCATCGTCGCCCGCGTCCTGTGCGAGCGGTAGAAGCACGTCCTGCCGAAGTGACGCGGCGTAGCCTTCCTCGGAAATCACTTCGTCCATGATCTCGCCGTCCATGGAAACGAATTGCAGTTCCGGGAATGCGAGAAACTCCGGTATATCGTACACGAAAAGGGGGAGACTGTTGGGCTCGCGGAATCGCCCGGAGCCGACATACAAAAACAGGTCGCTATCCTTCAAGGATTGGGTCAGCGTTTCAACGTCGGCACGGTACGAAGGGTCGCCGGGCAACACTTCGTAGCGCAGACCGAGCAACTCCGTCGCTTCGACCGACGCGCCCCGTTCGCTAACGATACGCGCCATTGCGGCGAGATCATCGGGCGACACAGTGAGCGGCTTGGTCACATCCGCGACCGGCGCGACCGTTTCCACGACCGGGGTAGATTCCTCGACCGCTTCCGTTTTCGCTTCCGGCTCCGTCTCGGCAGCGACAGGGGCTAACGGTTCCGGAGTTTCATCGTAATCCACGCCATTCGTGAGCGTCGCGCCCTGCTCTTCAAGGAAACGTTCCAGCCGTTCGGCGTGTGCGCGGGTGATCCATCGCCCCGCCGACTTGCCGCGACCGGGAATCCACACAAGCCCCGGATCGGAAAGGCAGGCGGAGAAATGCGCTTGGGCGTCATAGGTCGCGCCCATCTTGAGCCATGCCAGAACCCCCAGAAAGCGATGTGGCAGATCGCGCTTCGCCGCCGCGACGATTTTGCGGGTCGTTTCCGCGTAGGTTTTTACGGACCACTCGGCTTGCGCGGGGAGTTTACGGAATTGTGCCACGGACTGCGCCTTGTAACCGTTATCCGACAGGATATCTTCCTCGCTTTCGCCGTCGGTCAAGGTCAGCCACGTCGCCAGCCCCAGCTCGCTTTGCTTCGTTTTGAAGTATGCGTTGCGGTTCGCGGCGGATCGGTCAATCAACCCGAAGTAGGATTCGGAGGGTTTATGATAGATCTCGCTCAGTTCACTTGCGATCTGGGACTTGGAAAGTGGTCGTCCGGCGGCTTGCAGGACTTCGACCAGATTGCGGTCGGTCGGGCGGGACTTGTCGAGATAACGCGCCGCCAGGTTCCACTGCCGATCTACGGACAGGAACCGTGCGGAATCGCCGAGGGCTTTTCGCACCAGCGCGACGGAAATACGCGGGTTGTTTATCTCCAGGGCGATCTCAGAGACTTTGCTCGATTCGCCGCGCTCAAGAAGGGCGGTGTACACCAGATCGGTCAGGTATTCGTCAGCAAGCCCCGCGTCGCGGGTCAGGGCGGCGGCGTCGCGCTCGCTCGATGGTTCGGTAGCCAAATATGCCTCCACGGATAAAGTGCGGCGGGTCATTTGTCACGCTGTTTTCAAGCGAAAACAGCGGAACGACACAAAACGCCGCGAGATGAAATTTTTCAAACAGTTTTACGCCGGAACGGCGGTCACATCGTAGAATTCCGCGCTCACCGTGCGGACGCGGAGCCAGTCTCCGGGTTTCGCCGCATCCGGCGCGTTCACGATGCGAACCGTCCCGTCGATTTCCGGCGCATCACGCCAGGAGCGAGCGAGCAACGTGCCATTCTCGGCACGTCCTTCGATCAACACATCGGTCTCGGTGCCGACCCACCGCTCGTTCTGCGCGAGCGAGATCGGTTGTTGCGCCTGCATCAGCACGTCGCGCCGCTGCTTGGCGATCTTCTTCGGCACGGCGGGCGTCATATCGAAACCGGGCGTTCCTTCTTCCGGTGAGTAGGGGAATACGCCGAGCCGGTCGAAACGTGCTTCCTGTACGAATCGTACCAGATTTTCGAACGCGCAGTTCTCCTCCCCAGGAAATCCGACCAGAAATGTGGTGCGGACAGCAATATCCGGCATCGCCGTGCGGAGCCGTTCTAACATACGCAAATACGATGCTTGCGACCCGCCCCGTTTCATTCGCTTCAGCATCCCGTCGTCGCCGTGCTGAAGCGGTACATCCACATAATGCGCGACATTGGGAGTGTCCGCCATGGTTTTGATCAGTCGTTCGGTGATCATCGTCGGGTAGCAGTACAGCAGGCGAACCCAGCGCAGATTATCCACCTTGCCGAGTTCGGTTAGAAGACGGGGAAGTGCGAGTTCCTGATACAGGTCCATGCCGTATGCCGTGACATCTTGCGCGATCAGGTTGATCTCGGTCGCGCCCGCGTCGGTCAGGCGTTTCGCCTCGTCCACGATGGATTCCACCGATTTCGAGCGATGCCGCCCGCGAAACGAGGGGATAGAGCAGAACGTGCACGCGTGGTCACACCCTTCGGAGACTTTCAGGTATGCGGTCCACGGAGCGGTCGCACGAATCCGCGACGGCGGAATCAGCGGGTACTTTTCGGTCAGCGGCTGGACGAAGTTGCGCGACGGCATCATCCCCGCCATCGGGAGTGCGAGTGCGGGCGAAGTCGCTTTTCGTGCCGACGCGGTACCGAAGAGCACGTCAGCGATCATCGGGGCGGACTGAATCCCGAGAAAAGCGTCTACTTCCGGAAGTTCCTCCGCCAGTTCGTCGCCGTAGCGTTGGGCGAGACACCCGGTGACGATGACCTTTTGGATCTTGCCGCCTTCTTTTTTGCGTATCGCCTGCAGGATCGCTTCAATAGATTCCTGTTTCGCGGATTCGATAAAGGCGCAGGTATTAACGACAAGTACATCGGCGTCGGGCGAATCCGCATTCACCAGTTCGGCTTGTCCTGAACCCACTAACGCTCCGAGCATCTCTTCGCTATCAACCAGATTTTTGGGACAGCCAAGCGATACCAACCCTATTCGTGTTTTGCCGGTCATGATCACGTAAAAATACTCGTTTCTGTTTGGAAACAGGCAGACAAAAGCCGCCTGTCGGCGGCTTTGTCAACGTCATAGTATACGGCGCGAAATGCTGTCTGTCAAAGATAAATATATATCATCGTCTATCAGCAAAATCATTTAACGCAGTCCCCGCTTTTTGATTTACACTCTAAGACGGCTATCGTGTAGCGGGAAAAGGACGATATACTTCGCGAATTTCGGCGACTGGTGCAACAACGTCGGATCGGCAAATAGAATATAGTAACTGATGGAAAACCCGCTCCCTTTGGTTTTGGTGGCCCTGACTCGTTGCCCTTCGGAAAAAGCAAAATCTGATTTATGCATTCCGTTTGCATCGTGTGTTGATACCTACGTCTGCGGGCGAGTGCATCACCGAGCCTCCTCCGGACGGAATAGATGGGTACACCGGATGCGTTGCCTACAACCTTCGGTTGGTCTTGGGAGAGATTCGCCCGCGACTTAGATCATTCTACTGAGACGCGCAAATCGGTTTGCCGCCTGGATAATGTGACCACGACGGGACCATCAGCGGAGTAAAGCCCGCTTTCGCCGTCCGTGTTGCGCAGCGGGGCTTTCGGCGTAATTGTCGGCATCGTTGAGTTCGTCCTCAGCTATCCCGACTGGTAGGACTGAGTCCTACCTGGGTCTTGACAGGACTTGTCAAGACCTATTTTTATGCTT
>JACMIS010000022.1 GCA_014381035.1 Armatimonadota bacterium | reverse complement strand
CCGGCGGCGTCCACGGGCGCTATCGAGATACGCCCGGTCTTACCGATGCAAAACTGATGCGTTGTGTTTTTTTCTGTCCTACGCGGACGGCGCCAACCTCACGTTGGATCGTTGGACCTGCGGTGCTGTGACTACTATTGGTGGCTCTGGTTCGATCCTTCCCCGCTAATCCGACTCCTTCCGGTTTACACGTGGTGAAAACCGGAAGGAGTCGGATTCGCGGGAAACAGCAAGGGCTAACTCGGAACGCGCGAAGTCTAACGTAGTCCCAGCACGGAGGTGAAACCGATCCAACAAAGTGTTGGCGCCGTCCGCGAAGGACAAAAAAAGAAAGCGAATTATGTCCCTCAACCTCCTTTGTCTAAGCCGTCCGGAACTCGCCGACGGTACTGCGAAACGATACGATGATCCGCCATCGCTTGTTGGGGCACTGACCGACGCCCTCACGCCGTTTGGTGACACGGTGGCACTCTCGTTTACCGATCCTGACGCGCCCGATGCGGATCTGCTTGCCCGTACGGATGCCGTCGTTTGCGGTTCGCTTTCCGAGGACCTTCGGGCGCGGATGCCACGATTGCGCTGGGTACAGTTCTGGAGTGCGGGCGTGGACGGCAAACTGTTTCCCGCGATGTGGGAAAATGATGCGGTGGTGACTACCGGAGCCGGGGTCCATGTCGCCGCAGCGTCGGAGCACGTTCTCTCGTTGATGCTGGCATTTGCGCGGGGCTTGCCGCAATCGTTCGCCGCGCAGCGTGAGCGTGACTGGTCCGCCCGGAATCGTATTGCGCCGGGTATTTTCGAGTTGGACGGAAAAACGGTAGGCATCGTTGGGGCGGGTGAGATCGGACAGGCGATAGCGAAACGGTGTAAGGCATTCGGGATGCGCACGGTCGGAACCCGGCGCGACGTTTCGCGAGGCGCGGACGGGTTCGATGTCTTGTTGCCGCACATTCAGTATCATGAACTGATACTCGAATCGAATTTCATTGTTCTCGCGCTGCCTCTGACACCGCATACGAAATGGATATTCGGTGAGGACGAGATCGAGATCCTCCACAAAGGCACCTACCTGTTCAATATCGGACGTGGCGGTCTGATAGATGAAACGTGGGTATACAAGGCACTGAAGAACAAGTGGCTCGCCGGTGCCGGTCTGGACGTTTTCACGGACGAACCGCTACCCGCCGATTCGCCGTTCTGGGACCTCGACAACGTCATCATCACCCCGCATCTGGGCGGCGCGACACCCGCGTACTGGTCCCGACTCGCGAAGCTCGTCGCGGAGCAGACCCGCCGGATGATCTCCGGCGAGCCACTACGCAACGTCGTTCGGCGCGACCTCGGCTATTAATTGATCGTCGGTGGAGAAGGTATCGGGGACGGTGTCGGAAGCGACGACGGGCTAGGCGATCCTATAATAAACGACGACGGTGACGGTGAGGGGGTCGAACCCCCGTCGTCGTTGAAGGTCCCGTCTGGTGACGGTGACGGTGACACGAATATTACCGTGCTGGCTCCATCGTTGTCGCCGCTACAACCGTTTGCGACGAGAACAAGCGGTAATGCCATAAATATAGCAAGTAGTGTGACACGCACCGCCTGGTGCTTCATGAATAAAGTTCGCATCGGATAAATCTCCTCTTGAATTGGTAACAGGTGGATACAGAATACCCGGATCGCGCTTTTTCTACCCTATTTTGCTTGCCGCTTTCGCACGTTCCTCACGGGCGGTCTGTTTGAGCTCATTCCATGGGAAACGGCGTGCGGTGTCTCGCGGGGTGCTTCCCGCGCCGAACATCATGATCAGCGCGCGGCGCGGGGTGCCGGAGGTGTTCGGACCCGCATAATGGAGCGTTCGGTTGGCGTGAATCGTCACGCCGCCGGGTTTCAACGGGCACGCGACCGCCTTTCCGGTGTCGGCGACCAGTGCCTCCAAGCCATGAACGCGTACGTCGCCCCCGATGGGCTGATGCTCCAGCACTTCACCTTGTTGACTACCGGGGACGAACCACAGGCAACCGTTTTCGACTGTTGCTTCCTGTAGCGGCATCCAGACCGAGACAGCGTTATAGTTCAGATCCGGATTCCAGTAGGCTTCATCCTGATGCCACGGTGTTTCCGCGCCGACGCCCGCCGGTTTGTAGATCGCATGATCACCAGTCGCCACCGCCGCATCGCCGAGGAGTTGCTGAACAATGGAAAGGGCATTCGCGCGAAACAGCCCTTGCTTCATTTCCGGCGCGTACTGGGTAGGACCGAGGATTTGCGGAAGGGCGGCTTCCTTGCCCTCTTCGTCGGCACCGCCGAGGTCGAATTGATCGCCCTTTTCGCGTCCGGCGCGGGCGGTGAAAATCCGGTCATAGGCTTCTCGCAAACGGGCAAGTTCGGTTTCGTCGGTGATCGGGTCGAGAGCGAGAAAGCCATTCTCGTGAAAGAAGGCGACCTGCTCGGACGTCAGGGTCACGGTCGGCGCGAAGTCCATGTTGAGCGGGCTGTCTTTGGTGGATAATTCCATCGGATGTTTCCTTTCGTCGTGGCTTCCGGTACGATAGATACCGCGCGACGAACAAAGCGTACCGCACGGTGAAACGAGGCGCGTTCGTTTTTGTTCGGCGGAAAAAATCGTACATCCATGAAACCGTTAGCCCGTGAACAATTCGGCGGCGATGCCACGGCGGCAGGGCTGTTACCGGAAATCCAGATGCTCGGTTGGGACCGGTTCAAAACCGCGACCGCCGTCTCGCTCGCCCCGCACCGACACCCCCACGCTTATGAAATCTGCTACCTCGCCGATGGATGCGTGGATTGGTGGGTGGAGTCGGAAACGTACACGCTTCGGCGTGGCGATCTATACATCACCAAACCCGGCGAGTGGCACGGCGGCGTCCACTCCATCATGCACCCGTGCGAACTGTTCTGGATTCAGGTAGTCCCGGACACCCTCCCGGAGGCGTTGCGAAATGGCTTGTCGCATCTAATCCGTCGCGTCTTCCCCGGCTCTGCCCCGATCAGCGGACTGTACGAAACGCTTCTCGTCGAACACCGTATTGCTTCTTCATTGGGTGATCTCGCCGCCCGTGCCGCGCTACAGGCATTGCTGGTCACCGTCCTGCGCGACGCTTCGCGGAAGAATACCCAGGAAACCGTTTCCCCGGCTATCGCCTCCGCACTCGCCTTGCTCGCGACCGACCTTTCCGCCCCCCTCACCGTGGAGCAGGTAGCGCAAACGGTAGGACTATCCACGCCGCGACTGGTGGAGCGTTTTCTGACCGAGGTCGGAGAAACACCCGGCGAATGGCGTACCCGCCGCCGATTACAGGCCGCGCAACGCACCCTTCGGGAAGAAGACGCCACCGTGACAGAAACCGCGTTCCGGTTCGGTTTCGCGTCCAGCCAGTATTTCGCCACCGCATTCAAGCGTCAATTCGGACTATCACCAACACAGTGGCTGGCGGCGGTTGGCAAATGAAACCCCTTGT
>JACMIS010000182.1 GCA_014381035.1 Armatimonadota bacterium | reverse complement strand
TCGGGGTCGCCTTGAACGCGCGATGGGGCGAGGGCGATGCCGTGATTTTCCCAGTTTAGCAAGTCGGTACTGGAAATGTGGAGCCAGTGCATATCGCCCCATACCGGCGCGTTCGGGTTGTGTTGCAGGAAAACGTGATGCCGTCCGGTGCGATGGTCATAGAAGGGTACCGGGTCGTTTATACAGGTCCCTGGAGGCGCGGCGAAGTGGAATCGAGGACGGTGCGGGTCGGCAGATGGAGGATGAGCGGGTGACGACATGTCGCGGCTATGGTTCGGCGAACCACGTCGGGGTTCCTTCAACCCTCCCACCGGGAATCAAAAGATAAGTCGCAGGAGAAGCGGGCGAACTATGAGAATGATATTCCGGCTGAGGCGAGGTTGTCTTGCCTCGGCGACCACTCGAACTGTTTTCGTTCGCCAAAACCGGTGCGCCGAACTTCGCCCCTATCGGGAATATCAATATTTCCGGCACGAACATTGACGCCGAAGGGGTAGCCATCTCGCCAACGGGTGATCTTTTCACCTTCGAACTGGACCGCCCTAGTGGCCAATCGCGCCTCACCGCCGTCAACCCTGCCACGGCAGCGGCAACCATTATCGGCGGCGATTTTACGGGACGTATTCGCGGCGCGGCGTTTCGCGGAGGCGGTACTTCGTTTGGCGTGGACTGCGGAAGTTCGCAACTCGTCAGGGAAGAATAATCTGCGCGACCGACACAACATGCCGCGTCTGATTGGGAAGTTCCAGTGTCGCGGTCCCGTCCGGCGAGACCGCGACCACGCGGCACAGTGCCGGTGCGCCGTCCACGACGAAGGTTCGGCGGGCGTCGGCGTCGTGGTAGCCGTGCCACGCGGCGAGCGTGGTTGCGAATCCATTTTCGCCGCGCCACTCGTTCCAGCGCGTGGTTAACGCCTTCGTCAAAAGATCGCCCACGTAACTGACAAGAACATCGCCGCCCGTCTCCGCCTGTATTGTTGTCGCGCGAACCGCGACTTCCGGGGGCAGGGCGTCCGTCCGTCCGCAAACATTGATCCCGATCCCGATCAAAGGGATTGCCATTTGGGGCGAAACACCGGGACCCGTCGCCGTTTCGATCAGTATCCCGCACCCCTTTTTGCCGTTGAGCAAAACATCGTTCGGGAAGCGTAGATGCACGGGGACACCCGGCGCGGCAATGGAAATGGTGTCCGCCGCCGCGAGTGCGGCGACGAACGACACTTGCCATAGTTCCGCGAGTGCCACAGGACCACCGATCAGCGTCATACTCAGGTTCGCGCCGGGCGGGGTGTACCAGGTTCTACCCTGCCGTCCGCGCCCGGCGGTCTGGTGCGCTGTCGAGTAGCTAGCACCGGCAGCGGAAGCCCCGTCCCGCTCGGCAAGGGTTCGCGCCGCGTCCTGTGTAGATGGCAGGGTATCCGAAACATGGATCTCTCGTCCGAAAGACAGGGTTGACATGAACCCATTCTATCAGCGTTATAATCCGATAATGCCGCTCCCTCCAGGGTTTGTGCCGGTGCCACCGGAACCGATGACCGTACCGCCGCTGCTACCACTGCCGCCATTGACACCGGGAGGCGTCGGTTGACCGCCACGGGCAGACCCGCCGGGAGCGACGATCCCTGCCGCGCCCGGAACCTTGAGCCCGAAGCGGGTTCCAATCGGAATCATCGTGATTTTCAAAAGTCCCGCCAGGTCCACCGGGTCCGCGTAGGTCAGTTCGATGCTCTCGTACCCGTTGCTCGGACGGGCTTCGGTTGCCAGCGCGATCACAGGCGGGCGCGGCTCGCTCACGGTCACAGACCGTGGTTTGACCAGATAAACGCCGTCTTCTTTGCTGTAGGTGAGCGGGGTCGGCGACGAGCGCAGGATCAACTTCAGCGCGTTCTCGAACGGAACGTCGGTCACTTTCAGGTTCACATAGCCTTGCACCGCCGGGTCAATAGAAAAGTCCACTTTCGCGCCCCGGAAAATCTGCTCCAGTGCGGCGCGGATCGGAGTGTCCTTGAAATCGAGCGTAACGTTCGGCAGGGTTTGTGGGCGTGCCTCCATCGGAGTCGGCGCGGGGTCTGCGGGCAGGGTTCCGAACCGAACGAAGTAGACGCCTTTATCCTTGGTGAATGTAAGCGGCGTGCTTGCGGAACGCAGAAGTGCTTTCAAAGTATTCTCGAACGGCGCATTGGTGGATTTTAAAGTGACATATTGTTGCTT
>JACMIS010000181.1 GCA_014381035.1 Armatimonadota bacterium | reverse complement strand
GTATCCTACTGCCGACGGCATGCGCCCGAGAAGCGCGGACACTTCGGATCCGGCCTGCGTGAAGCGGAAGATGTTGTCAATAAACAGGAGCACGTCCGCGCCCTGCTCGTCGCGGAAATATTCCGCCATCGTCAGACCGGACAGCGCGACGCGAAGACGCGCGCCGGGCGGCTCGTTCATCTGACCGAACACCATCGCGGTTTTGTCGATCACGTGCGCGGTGTTGCCTTGCGCGTCCTTGAATTCCGCTTCCGACATTTCGAGCCAGAGGTCATTTCCTTCGCGAGTGCGCTCACCGACCCCCGCAAACACAGACACACCGGAGTGCTGCACCGCGATGTTTCGGATCAACTCCTGCATCGTAACGGTCTTGCCTACCCCAGCACCGCCGAACAATCCGATTTTGCCGCCTTTGAGATACGGACAGAGAAGGTCAACGACTTTGATCCCGGTTTCCAACACTTCGGCTTTGGTCGCCAGGCTCTCGAAACTCGGGGCGGGGCGGTGAATCGGGTAGTACTGTTCGGCGGTCACCGGTCCCATCTCATCAATCGGTTTGCCGAGCAGGTTGAAAACGCGACCGAGGGTGGCGTTCCCGACCGGGACAGTGATCGCCGCGCCCGTGTCAATCGCGGCGTCGCCGCGCACCAGACCGTCGGTCGAGGACATCGCGACACCACGGATGACATCGTTGCCAAGGTGTTGCGCCACTTCGATAATCAATTCGTCTGTCTCCGCGCCCTCAGTTTTGCGTCGCGGAATGCGGACCGCATTGTAGATTGCGGGAAGTTGACCGGGTTCAAACTCGCAGTCTACTACCGGTCCCTGTACTTGTACGATTTTGCCTGTCGCCATAATATTGTCTCTTTGTTTGTCCCGCTATGGAAGTCGCCTATGCGCGGGCATCAAAATAGTTTGGAAAAACGAACCAAAACAGTTCGCGTGACTTCGTGAAAACTATCACAGTGTATCGCGCACGGTGGCTTCGCGTCAACCATGGGCGATGCGCATGCCGGGGAGCGTGGACTCAAAAATCGGGGAACGCTTTTTTCATCCAGCTATCGGTGACTCGATCTCGCTCGGCAGTCAGCTCGGACGAATGTGCCTCCGTCGCCTGTGCCATGGTTTCTTTTTCCTTGAGCTTTACCCCGACGACACCAACGAGTGTTGGACCGACCAATCCGAGCAAGCGGTAGATCGGCGACGCGGGCACGAAGACTAGCACCAGAAATGGGATGAACAGGAGCGGTATCAGCGCAAGTGCCGCCCACATGCCGAATCGCGCGAGATCTTTGTACCGTTCCATATCTCCCGCATCGCACAGTCGTGGCGTGTTTCGTAGAAAAGCGACAGTTTTCATCCATCCGATGGCAACCAGTACACCGCCGATCACGATCATCCCGACACAAACAGGGCTAAGCGTCATCAAAAATTGCTTCATGGTTCCCTCCTGACACTCTCTTTTGTTAAAGGAGGGGGCATTTTCCTGCCAGAGGGACGCAACAAAAAACGACTGCATCTCGCTTCTCTTGAAGTGTTGCAGCCGCCAACCGTCTTCGCTTTTTAGCGTTACACACACTTCAACGCGACGACGTATATATAATATCATTTCCTGAGTGTACGTTGCAATAAATTTCGAATGTCTCGTATTCGTCAGACAGTAGATTTCTCGTATTGGCGACATGAAATCATTTGTATTTCCGATGTTTATCACTATATTATGGCTGGTACAGCCATATAAACGTTTCTCTTTTATCTCATTTATATTCTACTCGAAACCTGCCCAAAAGGTATTTTTGCACCGATGTGTAACATAACCGATGATTACGCGAAAGGAGTCCGCGCAGGAAATGGAGTTACCGACAGGAACCGTCACTTTTTTGTTTACTGATATGGAAGGTAGCACGCGGCTCTGGGATCGTGACGCCGAAGGGATGCGCGTCGCTCTCGTCGCGCATGACCGCTTGATTCGCACCGCCATCGAGGCAAAAGGTGGCGTGATCTTCAAAACAATCGGCGATGCGTTCTGCGCGGCATTCCGTGTCGCGAAGGATGCGGTTGACGCCGCCATCGAAGCCCAAAAAATGCTTGCCACAGAATGTCCGATGGTGCACGGCGACCCGGTCCGTGTTCGGATGGCGATTCATTCCGGCACTGCCGAGCAACAGGGCGACGATTATTTCGGCTCCTCACTCAATCGTGTGGCACGTATCATCGGCGTGGCGAATGGCGGACAGATCGTTCTTTCCCTCGCCACCGAGGAGTTGTGCCGGGACTCACTGAGCGTCGGCATCACACTTCGTCCCCTGGGTTCGCATCGCCTCAAGGATTTGGCGCGACCGGAACAACTTTTCCAGATCTGTCATCCAGTCTTGCCGGAGGCGTTCTCGCCAATCCGCTCCCTTTCGGCGACGCCGAACAACCTGCCGGAACAACTCACGTCCTTCATCGGGCGTGAAGCCGAGATCGCCCGTGTGCGCGAACGGCTCGCCGCCTCGCGGCTGGTCACTCTGGTTGGGACCGGCGGGTGCGGAAAAACCCGGCTTTCGCTCCAGGTCGCCGCCGATGTGCTGGAAAAATACCCGGACGGCGTTTTCTTCGCGGAACTGGCACCGGTCGCGGACGGGACTCGCATCGCGCAGGTGGTCGCGGCGGCGGCAGGCGTTCGCGAAGAGGGCGGCACTTCGGTAACCGACACGCTCATCTACGCGCTCCATGATTGCAAGATTCTGGTGATTCTGGATAACTGTGAACATCTCGTCGCGGATTGTGCCCGGCTCGCGGATACACTCCTTCGCGCCTGCCCGCGCCTGACCATCCTCGCATCGTCGCGGGAACCCCTCGGGATTCATGGGGAGACAGTCTGCCGGGTGCCCAGTTTGTCCCTCCCGGAGCCGGACATGATAGCGACGGCGCAGACTGTCTCCCAGTACGAATCGGTGCGTTTGTTTGTGGAACGCGCCTCCGCCATCCTCCCGTCGTTCGTGGTGACGAATCAAAGTGCGTCCGCCGTGGCGCAGATCTGTTACCGTCTGGACGGCATCCCGCTTGCTATCGAACTTGCCGCCGCACGAGTCCGAACCCTCTCTGTCAATGAAATCGCCCCGCGACTCAGCGACCGATTTCACTTGCTCACCGGGGGGAGCCGGACGGCACTA
Organism: Armatimonadota bacterium; assembly: GCA_014381035.1. Next base: position 8,797 of record JACMIS010000181.1, on the reverse strand, counting down.
CGACGACAACAAACGTTGCGCGGGCTAATTGACTGGTCTTACGACCTGCTTTCCCTTGAGGAAAAAATATTGCTCGCCCGATTGTCCGTGTTTCCCGGCAGATTTACGCTGGCATCGGTTGAGGAAATTTGTTCCGGCGAGGGTCTGGATTCATACGGTACTCTGGACGCACTCACCTCGCTGGTAGACAAATCGCTGGCATTATGGGACGATAGCACCGAAAATGGCAGTCGGTACCGGCTACTACAAACCGTGCGTGAGTACGCGCAACAGCGTCTTGAGGAACGCGGCGAAACCGAACTGATCGCTTGGCGGCATGTCCACTATTACGCGGTGCTCGCGGCACCGTGGGCGGAGCGCGCCGAGCGTGACCTGAATGTGATTGCGGTCCTTCCTGACTATCTAGCGGAACAGGAAAATGTCCGGCACGCACTCCACTACTTGCGGGATCGCTATACGACAGGCGATACCGAAGCAGGTGAGACGCTTTTCCCCCTCCTGCGGAATTACGCCTGCGCATGGGGATTTCTCGGCTACTATGCCGAGGCGGATACGTGGCTTCCGCTGGTCACATCAGCCGCAGAAACCGGTACCCCGAGTGAAACCGTGACCAAAGCAGTGGACGCCTTGCTTTCGCGGATCGGTTTCATGCACGAGACCCGGCGTGATACCTTCGCGGCGGGTGCGGTGTATGAGACGCTGCTTCGGCTGCGCGAACGCCAGACGAATATACCGAATGTGGCGAAGGCACATCTGAAAATCGGCGACGCGCACAGCATGGCGGGGCGGTTTGCAGACGCGCTTTCCCGTTATGAGCAAGGGCTCGCGCTTCTGGAAACGGTGGGCGATGCCCTCGGCGCGGTCTGGGCGATGGAAAAGATCGCGTATCTTCATTTCCAACTGCAAAGCGATAACGATGCCGCCCGGTACTGGTTCCAGCGTGGTCTGGATCGTCATCCGACCGGGGCGATGCTTTTGGATGGACTCGGAATGATCGCGGCTTTCGAGGGCGATTTTGACCGGGCGAAAACGTGCCATGAGCACGCTCTCGCCATTCGCCGGGACGCGAATAATGACGTCCTCGTCGCCACCTCGCTCAATATGTGTGGCACGGCGGCGCGGGAGCGCGGCGACTTCGCGGAAGCGACGCGCTGGCACCGCGACGCCATCGCTATACAGAAACCTTTCGCCGCGGGGTTCGCTTATACACACTCACTCGGATTACTCGCCCTTGCCGCACTCGGTGCTGGCGACACCGCTATTGCACGCACCGCACTGGAAGAATCCCTTGCTGTCGCACGCAATACCGGACATCGGGTGCAAATCGTCACCGCGCTGTACCGGCTTGCTCAGGCGGCGATTCAAGACGAAAGCTTCGACGAGGCGAATACACTGCTCGCGGACGCACTTCTCGCCGTCCGCATGGTACGCGACAGCAAGGAAACGGGGCGGGTGTTGGTACGTTTCGCGTACCTGGAACAAGCGCGGGGGAATAGGGAACAAGCGGCAAGAATCTTCGGCGCGGTGGATAGTATGCGGCGCACGAACCGGGAGCGTTTGTTTCTCTACCGACACGAGGAAAAATCGGACGAGGACGCACAAAATCAACTCCATGAGCAATTGGGAAACGAATCCTTTGATTCCTTGTTCGCGGAGGGTAGATTATTGGGGATCAAGGTGATTCCGGGTGTGATGCGTTGAAGGGTTCCGTATCAGCGTGAGGAATACGGTTTGCGGGTGAATCGCGCCAATTCATACCCTAACTCGTCGGCGTCTTCCTGATCCATGACGCCTAAATTCTCCGAAGTGCCATCCTCACGTTCGGCGAGCATCAGGAAAACGATATGTGTCCCACGTTTTTCACGCTTGACGATGAACCGGACGAACTCATTCAATGCGGCGACTTTTCGCCACCCCCCCCGTAGCAAAGCGTTCTGTTGTTTATCGAGCACCCACAGATGGGAGAACCATATAGTGAAGCAGCCGTAGATAAACGCGGCGACAGCGAGAACCATGCCGAAGATGGTCGCGTCGCGTTGCAATTCCGGGTTCACGGTCACACGAAGCAGGGAAAGGATCGTGCCCGCGACCACAGCGAACAACGGAACGAAGACGGCGGTTCTTAACCGCTTCTCCTCGGCGGGCCAGCGGATAATCAATCTCTCTTGTCTTACAACGGCTTCATGCCACGTTAAACGCACTGAGTCGAGCCTCCAGACCAACAATGTTTTTGATGTCAATACCGGTAGTTAGGCAACCACCTGATTCGATAACAGAGCGTCCGCGCCTTGCTCCAGCAACGCCCGATACGCACCCTCGGCGACACCAACAACATTGTCGAGAGTCGAACCACTTCGCGTTCGTATGATCTTTTCGCCATCCGGTGTCGCTACCAGCGCGAAGAGGTACAGGAACCGATCACTACTGATCGCGTGTGCCGCTACCGGCGCACTGCAACCACCACCCAGAAGCGACAAAAATCGCCGTTCACACACTACCTCACGGCGCGTGGTCAGATGATCGCACGCTTCCGCGAGTAGCGCGATCAACTCCGCGTCTACGGACCGGCATTGTACCGCGACACACGCTTGTCCTACCTGTGGTAAACAGGTTTCCGGTTCGATGGTCTCGGTGATCACCGATTGGCGGCCGAGTCGTGATAACCCGGCTACCGCAAGCACGAGCGCGTCCGCGTCGCCGCGTTCCAGTTTCGCGAGACGGGTATCCACATTCCCGCGTATCTCGACGAAACGTAAATCCGGGCGCACCGCCAACAGTTGTGACTGCCTCCGCACCGAACCGGTCGCCACTGTCGCCCCTTCGGGAAGCGCGGAAAGCGTCCCGTGCGTCGGCGCGATCAGTGCATCGCGCGGATCGCCCCGTTCGCAAAATGCCGCCAGAATCAGACCGGGCGAATCCGTGGACGGTAGATCTTTCGCGCTATGCACCGCGAAATCAATTCGCTCCTCCGCGAGTGCGGATTCGATCTCCTTAACGAAAACACCGGTCCCGGCGACTTCGGAAAGCGGAACGTCCTGTCGCACATCCCCTGCCGTTTTGATGACGACGGTCTCGATTTCGATATGCGGAAAGCGGGTCGTGATACGTTCGGCAACATAACGTGCCTGCCACAAAGCAAGAGCGGAACCTCTCGTACCAAGGCGAAGACGAAAATTCGAGGGCATACTCGTATTCTACCGCGTCGCCACAACTGCCATGTGTTCTCGCCGAGCACCCCGAACCAATATTCCCGTTGTGAGTTTCTGCATTATGCCACGAGTCCCGTCGTTTGAAACCTGCCTTCCTGCAAAATCCATACCCAGTGAAGTATTTCACACGGTGCAGATGATTGGGTGGTCGGGTATTTCGCAAGCCAACCACCCAATAACCCAATCACTACTTCTTTGGTCTGCTCTGGTACCGCTCGTAGAGCTGTTTCTGGCGGGTTTGCAGGTTGATGGATTCGCCCCTGATGAACGCCGCCTTGACCACGGAGGTGATTTCGAGCAGGTTCCCGGTCGTGATGATCAGGGTCGCGTCCTTGCCGGTTTCGATGCTACCGAGGTGCGACGCGTGACCCGTGATTTGCGCCGGGGCGAGCGTGATCGCTTTCAGAGCAGTCTCCGGATCGAGACCATACGATGCCGCCATCGCCGCGTTCCAGGGCAACCGCCGGACGTTCGAGGTTTCGCCTGCCGTCAGGCAGAATTGGACGCCCGCCTTTGCTAGTTTTGCCGGGATCGTAAACGCGTCATCATACGCCGCGTCCTGTGTCCGTGGCAGGTTTTGTACCGACCCGAGAATCACGGGAATTTTTTCGCGAGCGAGAAAATCCGCGCATTTGTCCGATTCCTGACCGCTGACCAGCACCATACGGAACCCGTTCTTTTTCGCCCAATTCACCGCCGCTTTAATATCTTTCTCACGGTCGGCACGAACAAAGAATGGTTTCTCTCCGGCAAGCACCGGCAGGGTCGCCTCCCATTTCGTGTCGCTATGCTTGAGGGTTCCCGCGTCTTTCGCCATCTTATAACGCTTCGCCGATTCGAGGAAGTCGTTCAGCGGCTTCAAGGCTTTCTCGACGCGTTCGTCTTCTTTCTCTTTTGAGTCCGGTTCGTCCGCGCCCAGAACAGCCGGTAGCAGACCGAAGCGCATGGCTCGGGTGTCCATTGTTCCGCCGGGGACATACGCGCCGGAGCGCAGATACGGGTCGTTATCCTCCGCATGTCCGCCCGCCGTTTCCTCGCAACGGTGCGCGGTTTCGCGGAACCGCCGCTGCCCCATGCGCGGGAACTGGATATACATTCCCACCGACGGGTCAATCGCCAGCTCCTCCCACGTCCAGCCATTGAGCGACAGAACCGCCCCTTGCCCGGAAATAGTGCCGCCATCAGGCGCAGTGACGACGGAGAGAATGCCGTTCGCCCGTGCTTCGGGGAGCAGGTCGGTGTCCGGATTCACGGACACGGCGGCGCGAAGTTCCGGGCTGAACGTTCCGATCTCGCGGGCATCCACGGTCTCGCGCATCGAGTCAATTTCGCGTAAGCCCATCTGCGTATCGGCATCAAACATGCCGGGATACACGTGCATTCCAGTCGCATCGGTCACGGTGGCACCGTCCGGAACTACTACCGCACTGTTCGCACCGACGGCGACGATCTTGCCCCCCTGCATGACCACGACGCCGTTCGGAATGTCCGCGCCGCTCACGGGATGGACCGTCGCGCCGACAATCGCGGTCACCGTGCCAGGTTTTGACTCTTCTTGCCGCGTGACCGGCGCGGCAGGTGCCGCACCGAAGACGAACGGCGCGGCGTTTAGCACCGGCAGACCCGAGAATCCATTCGCGGCACTCGCAGGGAACACGACCGATGCAGTAGTGGCAATCGAGGGTCCTATGCAGGACAGGATGAAGTTCGGCTCCTGACTCACAACGATGAACCCCGTACCGTTCCCCTGGAGCATCGTTGCGACCGGAGGTTTCGGGGTGGCAACGGGTGCCGGTGTGGTGCCGGGCTGCGGTGACGGTGTCGGCGTCGATTTTTTCGGCTTTTCCGCGTCCGCTAACCGCTTCTTCTCCGCTTCCAGGGCGGGACGTGCGGCGAGATCAGCGGCACGGTCGAAAAGCAACTTACCATCCACGAAGGTTTTCTCGCAGATAGTCAGGGACGACAACGGATCACCGCTCCAGACCGCAATGTCGGCGTCCTTGCCTTTTTCCAGCGAACCGACATATTTTTCAATGCCGAGCTGCTTTGCCGGGTTTATTGTCACGAACTTGATCGCTTCTTCCGGCGCGACATTGCCCCAATGGACGGCTTTCGCGGCCTCCAGGTTGAGTCGCCGCGCGAGTTCCGACGAGTCCGAATTAAACGATGTCAAAACGCCGCGCTCGTTCATCAATGCCCCGTTGTACTGGATCGCGTCGCGCACCTCGAACTTGTACGCCCACCAGTCGCTGAACGTCGAGCCGCCCGCGCCGTGTTTCGCCATCTCGTCGGCGACTTTGTACCCCTCCATCACGTGCTGGAAGGTGCCGACTTTGAAACCGAAATCGTCGGCGACGCGGATCATGGCAAGGATTTCGTCCTGCCGATAGGAGTGGCAGTGTACCACGCGCTTGCCTTCCAGGATCTCGACCAGCGCGTCCATGCGCAGGTCGCGTTGCGGCGGAAGCGGGCGTTTGCCGCCCTTGTACGCCTTCCATTCGTTCTGATAGTCCCGCGCCATCGTGAACGCTTCCCGGATCACCCGCTCGACGCCCATACGGGAATACGGATAGCGTTGCGTCGTCGGCTGATAGTTTGATTGCGTCGGGTTCTCGCCGAGCGCGAACTTGATGCCTTTCGGAGCCCCCGCGAACACCATGCCGTCCGCGTCCTGTCCCCAGCGCAACTTCACGATCTGGTTCTGACCGCCAATCGCGTTCGCCGAGCCGTGCAACAGGTTCGCGGCGGTGGTTCCCCCCGCGAGTTGCCGGTAGATATTCACATCCTCCGGGTCGATCACATCCTCGATGCGACACTCGGACGTGACGATATTCGAGCCTTCGTTCACGGCGTCCATCGCCGTATGCGAGTGCGCGTCAATCATCCCTGGCGTGATATGCTTGCCCTTCGCGTCGATCTCGGTGGTGCCGCCGGGAACAGAAAGGTTCGCGCCAATCGCGGCGATCTTGCCGTCTTTGACATACACGTCAGTGCCGGGCATCACACCCTCTTTCGCGACGGTCCAAACGGTCGCCCCACGAAGAACGAACGTTTTTGCGACTTGCGGCGGCAGAGGCGGCACCAGACCAGTACCGACAACGGGCGGTGCCGTTATGTCGTCTGCGTCTTTTTTCACCGGTGTCTTGGTCGCGCTGTTGTCATCGGGTTTCGCATCGCCGTCCCCACTGCCTTCGAGTGCCGCGATGGCGTCGTTCACCGAGACGCCTTTTGGCAGGAACTGCTCGGCTTGCTTGGGCGACTCGCGCAGATACTTGAGGGCTTGCTCGACCGAAACACCGGCGGGGAGCATCTTCTTCGCTTCTTCGAGCGTCAATTTCGGCGGTGCGGGTTCGGCTTTCGTCACCAGGGACGGTAACGTAGTGGATTTAGTTGCCGGTTCGCCGACCTCGGTTTTCTTGCCGTCCACGAACAGATAGCGGATTTTGGTTTTCGCGCCCCACAGATCGCCGTCCATGACAAGCACGTTCCCAATCGAACCGGGCGTCAGCGAGCCGATCTGCTTGTCCGCCCCGAAGATTTTCGCCCCGGTCTGTGTCGCCGCAACGGTCGCGGCTTCGGCGGGCAGTCCAGCGGCGATCATCTTGCGTACATTCTTGCGGTAATCGTCGAGCGATTTCAAGCCGTCGGTCCCGAACGCGAACGGCACCCCGGCGGCGGCGAGTTTCGCGGCGGTGCGGGGCACGGTCGCCCGGTAACGAAAGCCCTGAAGCGTTGTCGGATCGTCTTCCCCATCCAAAAGTTTCGGTGCTTCGGGGAGCGCGGTTGTGAGCAATACACTCGCCCCCGCCGCTTTCAGTTCGCCCGCAATCGCGCCCGCCTCCGCGCCACCTTCGATCACGGGCGTCAAGCCGAACTCTTTCGCTACCTTCAAAGCGCGTCGGATCGCAATCGCGGAATCGGCGTGCATGACCAGCGGCTTCTGTTTCTTGACCACGGGAACCAGTGCGGAAATCTGCGCGGAGATGACCGGGCGTTCCTTGCCGACCGGTTTTTTTGCATAGTCGTTCAACGACAGATCGGCATTCACGGCATCATACAATGCCTGACGGATCGCGGAGATTTCCCCCATCAGGGAGTTGGGGTAATCGTCGGCACCGGTAGGCTTTGGATTGTCCCATGAAGCGTGCATCGCCACGTTCGATTTGATCAAAAGCGCGGCGGTATCCGGCGATTCCGGTGCCAGCGACACGAACGCCGACGTTCCCGCGATCAGCCCGACACCGGGGGCGATGAGCGCGGACCCGAAGCCGTTTTTGCGCCGGTTCGCCCAGATAGTCGTATCCGGTTTCAAGAGGGATGGAGCCTCGATCTCGGCGCGGACCGTTGTCACCGGATAGAACGCGCCCCGTGCCGGGGCGGTGTATTCGGTGGAGAGCGGCATCCCGTCGTTCGTATACGCGTCGACCAGTGCGGGATACACGGTCAAGCCGGTGCCGTCAATGACCTGCGCGTCCTTCGGCGTCGCAACCGACGCGCCGACAGCGGCGATCAGACCGTCGCGGAGGACTACCGTCCCCCGTTCGATGGATTTGCCGGAGACAGGCACGATGCGGGCGTTGGTGATCGCGAACGTGTTGGGCGCGGGGGCGAACGCGTTGCCGTCGTAAGTGTCCGGGGCGGACAGGACCGGCGCAGCGATAGAGAAAGATAATGCGGTAGCCACGGTGAACGCACCGGCACGGATCGAAATAGGCTTCAATAACACGAAGCGGTTCCTTTCTTGAAAACGGGACGGGAAAAGTAGAGTTGAACCAAACGCGGTCGAGTAGGATGGTGCCGCGCTAAACGTTGTGATACTTTTCACCATCGCCACGAACGATTCCTTCCTTCCATTGACACCTCATAAGAAAGCCTGCTATAGTTTGACCACTTGCTCGCATAAATTGTCGCTAAGCCAAGGTCTTCGGGCGAGAATACTTCGAGTCGAAGAGGATAAATACCGTGCAATTCAAACATCTCTCGTTTGTCGGTCTGGTCGCCGTCGCAGTCACCACCGCTGCCGTAGTCGCGACTCCCGCGCAAGCACAATTCCAGGTCAGGGTCGCGTACAACGCCGGAGCTATCTCTGACATCAACGGAGCGGAAGCCGTCATCGCGAATCCCGCCGCGACGGTCAGTGCGTTCAGCCCGTTCTCCGTGATCAATTTCCTCGGCGACGGGAGCAACGGCGCATTCGGGGGCGATAGCGTTTTCCCGGACGGGCGAAGTTTTACGAACAACTTCGCTCTGGAATCATTGGGAAGACTGACCTTCAACACGGCTGGCTCCTATGTGTTCCGTGTCACCAGCGACGATGGCTTCCGCCTCCGAACTGGAGTGGACGCTAACGGAGCAGGTGGCGTGGTCTACTCGGAGTTCGTCGGTCAACGAGGCACCGGCAGCACCGACGGTGTCGTACTCAATGCACTTGTCGGTACCGTTGTAGATACGCGTTTGACATTCTTCGAGGCGGGCGGCGGGGAGTCCCTCGAACTACAGTACAGTCGGGACGGCGGCGCGTTTCAACTCGTCGGTTCCACACAGGAGATCGCGGTTTCCAACATTGCCCCAGTGACCGTGCCGGAATC
>JACMIS010000180.1 GCA_014381035.1 Armatimonadota bacterium | reverse complement strand
CGTAGGGACTTCTCGCCGAAGGCGTCTAGGCGTACCATTTATGGTACGAACATTGGCGTACCATAAATGGTACGTAACCAACGGAATGCAAACCAATGGTACATAAATGAATGGGTCAAACGCTATTGGAAATTCCTAACCCGTAGGGTTCCCGCCGAAGGCGCATAGCGGAGCGGTTCACCGCGCCCGATCAGGCTAAACCATGATGACACGCCAGAAAACACTAACTCAAATCACCGCGAACCTCCCCGGTGCAACCCTTATCGCAAAGGACGCCGGGGAAACTGTCGTTACATCGGTCGCGTTCGACTCGCGCAAGGTCGCGGCGGGGACGCTGTTTATCGCCGTGCCGGGCGCGAAGTTCGATGGGCATACGTTCGTGCGTGACGTGGTCGCGAAAGGCGCGGCGGCGGTCGTGATCGAGGCGGGGCGCGAAGCGGAGTTAGCCGACCTGACAGTCCCGTGCGTCGTGGTCCCTGACACACGAAAAGCCATGGCGCAGATCGCCGTGGCGTTTTACGACAACCCGACCGCCAAACTACACTTAGCGGGCGTCACCGGCACGAACGGGAAAACGACTACCGCGCTGATGATGGAAAGCATCGCGCGGGCGGCGGGCGACAAGACGGCGTATGTCGGAACGCTCGGCTTCGGGATCGACGGCAAGATCGTCGAAGGCGACCGCACGACGCCGGAAGCGATTGACCTGCAAGCGTTCTTCGCCCGATGCGTGGACGAGGGTGTGACGGCGGTCGCCATCGAAGTCGCCTCCCACGCACTCGCGCTCGGTCGCACGGACGGCTGTTTGTTCGATGTCGCCGTCTTCACCAACCTGACGCAAGACCATTTAGACTACCACGGCACGATGGAAGCCTACCGCGACGCGAAAGGATTGCTGTTTACGGAGTACGCGAAGTCGGCGAGGGCGTCGGGAAAAGACTGGTACGCCGTTTTAAATGCCGATGATCCAGTAACGTTGGATTACCGTGACGATATTTACAACAAGGTTGTTGTTGATCCAAATCCTGTCATCATTTACAAAGCCAAGCCGCGAACCAATCTCTCGCCGATTGTTTCCGCGCATGCGGATGTTTTTCCCAATGACATAGAGTTGTTTGTCGATCATATCAACTACACCGCGAAAACACCTGTCGGTGAAGTTGCCATTGAACTCGGCTTCGGCGGAACGTTCAATGTCGATAATTCGCTCGCTGCAATCGGATACGGTATAGCGCGGGGGCTATCGCCGGAAGTCATTGCAGAAGGTTTGCGAACCTGCCCGCCTGTGCCGGGTCGGTTCCAGCCGGTGAAGGCGGGGCAGGAGTTTGCCGTTCTCGTGGATTATGCGCACACGCCCGATGGCTTAGATAACGTTCTTAAGTCGGCGCGACCGTTGACCAAAGGACGCTTGATCTCTGTGTTCGGGTGCGGTGGGGACCGCGACAAAACGAAACGCCCGAAGATGGGGCGTATCGCGAAAGATTTGTCCGACATCGCTATCGCTACGTCCGACAACCCGCGCACCGAAAACCCCGAAGCGATCCTGGACGATGTTCTCGCCGGGATGGACGGAGACGGCGGAGCAGAAGTGCGGCGTGAGTCCGACCGGCGGAAAGCTATCGCGCTTGCCGTGTCGCTGGCGCAAGCGGGTGATACCATCGTTATCGCGGGCAAGGGACACGAGACGTATCAGATCATCGGTACCGAAACCTTCCCGTTCGATGATGTACAGGTCGCGAAAGAGGAAATCGAAAAATGCTCCGCCCGCTAACGTTGGATGAAATCGCAGAAGTAACCGGTGGCGGTGT
>JACMIS010000179.1 GCA_014381035.1 Armatimonadota bacterium | reverse complement strand
TGGACGGTCCGGTTTCGCTCGGCGACCTGAAAAACATCGGGATCGAACTCAAGAAAACGGTCGGCACCGGCGCGGACGCTCCGACCACGCTCGGCGTCGATATTCTCGGCTGGGATTTCGCGTTCGAGTTGAACGAAGCCGGGCGGCAGACGATGCAGGACGCCGGGATCGACGCGAAGTTCGTGCGGATTCCCCGCGAAGTGTTGGAAAAGAAAGCCGTCGATCAGGGCGACATCAAATTCTTCGAGTTAGCCGCGCTCGGCGTGGACGTGCAAGCGGTCGGCAAAACAGTGACCGTGATACTGACCGATTTCGTGATGCCCACCGACGATGTGCCGCAGGAAGTGCAGACCGCGATCACGCACTGGTCGCAGTGGATTGATTACTGGGCAACGGACTGGAACAATCGCGGCGATGCGTTCCACAACGAGTGGCAGGACTACCGCACCCGCAAGAAGCGCAACCTGCAACACCGCGTGACGCACACCTACGCCGAACCAGGTACGTATAAAATCGTGGTCAAAGTGATAGACATTCTCGGCAATGATACGACCAAGACCGTTAGCGTGACGATATGAAAGGTGAACACAAAGGCAAACACGCGCTATAATAGCCACTAACATGCCCGATCAACCGAATAACACGCCCGCGCCGCCACGACAGCCCACACACAGATTATATGTTGATGAAGTAGGTCACGCATACCCGAGCGACTTCAGTAAAGATTCCGAGCGTTATCTCAGCATCGTGGGAGTAGCCAGCGAGCGGAAGCATATCAACCTGAACGTGGTTCGGGAATTGGACGAACTCAAACGGCGTTACTTCTATCATGATCCGCAGACACAACATCCCCGTGATCCTGACCGCGCGGTAGTTTTGCACCGGAGCGAGATGGTACGCGGCAATTATCCTTTCGATGTACTCAAGGATGCGGAAGTACGAAATCGGTTCAATGATGAACTGTTTTCTTTTCTCCAAAACTGGGAGTACACCGTATTCAATGTAGTGGTAGATAAGCAAGAATTGCAGGCAAGTTCGTCGCCTCTACACCCGTATCATTACGCAATAGAGGTCCTGTTAGAGGGTTATGTACTCTGGTTGGAGGAACGTTCTGCTCTCGGTGATGTGATGGCAGAGGCTAGAGGGGGACGAGAAGACAGGACATTAGAGCAATACTATACAGAAATGTACGACTCTGGAACATCGCGCCTCACACATCTGCACATAGCCTCTTGCGTAACGAGTAGACAACTGAAGCTTGAAAAGAAGGACAAGAATATAGCGGGCTTGCAAATCGCCGAAGTGTTGGGCCAACCTTGCTTTCAATCCGCGCACGGGTTGAAACTCACCGGACGAATCCCGATGGACTTTAGCGGGAAGTTGGCAACGATGTTAATCGAACAAAGGAAATATCACTGTTGCCCGACCACAGGAAACATCGACGGCTTCGGACGTAAATGGTTACCTTTATAAAAAACTAAGGGGGAAGCGTTTTGCTTCCCCCTTAGCCCAAAGATTGTTATCTTCCCCCTCCGAGACGTATCGGATTACATACATATTACCACATTAATTCAGAATTAATACACGGGTAAAAAAACTTTGCAAAGTTTTTTACAAGGAAAAGCGAACATGCCACGACCGAAGAAAACAACCGACAACGACGGGCAATTAGACCTGCTTGATGCCCGCGAACGGATCACTACCGCGCCGTGTGTTCCCGCGATCCGGCAAGCCGTCGCCGCGTGGAAGGCGGACGGCTACAAGGGGATCACGAATACTACGCGTACCCTGCTGGCGTTCTGGTTCGGGAGCGATCATCGGTTGCCGAGCGGACGGCGGTTCCGTTACCACGATGCCCAGCGCGAAGCCATCGAAACGCTGATTTATCTTTACGAGGTGGCAAAGGTGCGCCGCCATAAAGATTTGGTCGAGGAATACTATCGGGGCAAGCAACAAAACAAAGCCGACGTTTTGAAACTGCTCCAATACGACGACTTCGCCCGCTACTGTACGAAAATGGCGACGGGGAGCGGCAAAACCAAGGTCATGTCGCTGGCAATCGTCTGGCAGTACATGAACGCCGTTTGTGAGAACAACCCGGACTACGCCCGGACATTTTTGATTCTCGCGCCGAACGTGATCGTTTTCGAGCGTCTGAAAACCGACTTCGCGGGCGGGGCGATCTTTCGCACCGACCCGATCATTCCGAAGGAACTGGAAATCTTCTGGGACCTGGACTGCTACATGCGCGGCGACAACGAGCGGGCGACCTCGGAAGGCGCGTTGTATCTGACCAACATTCAACAGTTACACGGCAAAACCACGAGCGACGCCGCCGACGCCGAACCCGACCCCCTGACGGCGATGCTTGGCACGGTGCCACCGACGAAGAAGATCGAGACGGTTGACTTCATCGAGCGGCTG
>JACMIS010000021.1 GCA_014381035.1 Armatimonadota bacterium | reverse complement strand
GTGTGTGCAGTTCCATGATCTCGCGGGCGTAGTTTTCGTTCAGCCCCTGTTTGCCGCGTTTGGTAGCAACCACCGCTTGCGTGAGAGGGTCTCCGTTTTTCGCCATCCGGTCCATCATCGCCTGTCGCATCTTCTCGCGGCGCGGATTTTCGGGTTGCGGCGCGACATTGTTGGCGTTATCCAGATAAATCATCATCGCCGGGGAGTGCGCGGACGCGCCGAGCAGGTCGCGAAACTTGCCGAGGGAGTTTTTGCGGATCACCTCGCGTTCGTCGGCGACTTTCAGCACGCGGCACTGGTTCTTGCGAATATCAATGTTGAAATGATTCCCCCAGAAATCGCTCATCACTTCATGTAACTGGCGATCCGATTCGGTGGCGCGAACGACTTTGGCGACTTGGAGGGCGCGGGACGCGTCCTGTATGCCGTCCTTGCGCCCTTCTTTCTGCCGCTTCTTCATCATCTCCTGCAGTTTTTCACGTTCCTCGGGTGTCGCGGCGGCGTACATCTTCCGCATGTTCGCGGCACGCTTCTGAGGTGATTCGGCGAGTTGGTCGGGCGACATTGTTTCCATATCCTGCCCACTTGCCTTCATTCGCTCGGCGATCTTGCTTTGCAGTTGTTTCGCCTCGACACCGGTTCTGAGCGTGTCGTAATACGCGCTGGCAAGTTCGGCGTTCGAGTGCCCCAAAATCGGAAAGTCGGACAGTTTTGCTTCCACTGCGGAATCATCCATTTTTTCCGGGTTCAATTGCTGGGCAATGTACGCGGAAAGCCCCATCGTTTTGACGCGCTCCACGTCGCCGGGGCGCGGTCCGAATCCGATGCGGTTGAGCGTATGTACAATCTTCTGCTCTTCGGTGAGCGGAGTATTGTCGGTGAACCCGGTTTGCGTCGTCGACGGGACGGTCGTGGGCTTCGGTTTCGCGACCGACTTTTTCTTCGGTGGCGCGGCGGAACGTTCGGTTCCGGCTGCGGCGAAGGTAATTGCGACACCACTGAGCGCGGCAACGACCCCAAACACGGTGGCGATCCGTAAAGTCTTTCGATAATTATTCATAACAGGGTGCGACATGGCGGTGACCAATATCCTTTCACGATGATCGCGGTATGATTCACCGCGTCCCGCGTTTCTGCTATCGTGGACGGAGGGTAGGAAGCAAAGGTTCACTCGGTCGCTGGAAAATGTTTCGTGCGAGGGTTACCGCTGGTGTCCGTGTCGCTTTGGGATGGTCGGCTGGAACGACGCCCGCCGTGCCGCATAAAGGTTCGGCGAACCGGGTATCTACTCGTGTTAGGGACAGAGAAAAACATGGGACCGGCACCGGAAAACAAAACACTTGCCTCAATCTCGCCGTCGCTCTGGTTGGCGGTGCTGGCACGCCAGTTGTAGCGGGCGGCGGTTCTGGCGCGGACAATAGAAACCGAAACAAAACCGGTACGGCAGCGGGCTCAATTATGGCCCGGTGCGGCAACGGTTCAGGCAAAAATCAAGGTAGGAAGCGCGGCAAGCAGGTTGACTATTGTTGCAACGCCGGTCGTAAAGGAAACAAAGCGCGGTTTCGGATTGCTCGGTCGCCGCTTCCGCGATACCGTCGCGCGGGTCCAACGCGACCTGCGCCTGGTTGCTTTATGCCTTCCTACAACCTTGCGTAGATCACCGTGAGCAGTGGTGTCCTACCCCCCACCAAATAACTTCAAAACACGCCAAATTTAATCTCCTCTTAACATAAGACCAGTACAATTTTCAAGATAGCGAGACGGAGTTGTTGCCTTCGCACTATCTGGGTCGACCCTGAGGAAGTCGCACGTCTATCGAACTACTCTTAACTATAACAATTTTAGCAACCCTCTCGCTCACTGTTTTTACTACGCTTCTCTGTAAACTTACGGAGCAGACATCCCTTCCCTCTACCGGAGACCCCCATGCCCCTGAAACGTATTCCTGCCCTGCTGTTCACGCTTCTTGTCTGTGTCGCATTTTTCTCGCTACCAGACTCGTCTCTTATACTCCTCTCCCCGCGCGCCGCTCACGCCCAGGTACCCGTACCTACAAAGCCGAATGCGTCACCGGGGCAGGAATCTACTCCACCAGAAGCCGGTCCCACTAAAAGGGATAGCGAGAAGAAAGACAGAAAGAAAACATCGCCCTTCACGCTCGTGATGGGGTTAATTGCGGGGCTTGCGCTCTTTTTGTTCGGCGTGGAGCAAATGGCGCGGGGCTTTCAGTCGGTCGCAGGTGACAATATCAAGACGTGGCTGGAGCGATTTACCAAAAATCGGTTCGCCGCCGTCGGTACGGGCGCGGTCGCGACAACCTTGCTCGACTCGTCGTCCGTCACTATCATCCTGCTCATCACGTTGATTCAGGCTGGTCTCATCTCGTTCAGCAATTCACTCGGGGTTGTGCTGGGGGCGAATATCGGCACCGCGGTCGGCTCGCAACTCGTCGCATTTGATCTGCACACCTATGCCCCTATAGCCCTCGCCTTGGGGATTCTCCTGCATGTTGCGGGTCGCAATGATCGGCAAAAAAACATCGGGCTGATTGTGCTGGGAATGGGTATGCTCTTCTTCGGACTCGGGTACCTGGGCGACGCCATGGAACCGCTCAAGGAGAATGAATCGTTCACCGGTTGGATGGCGAAGCTCGGGAAGAACCCACTTCTGGGGGCACTCGCCGGGTGCGTGTTCACTCTGGTTATTCAATCATCCTCGGCTACCGTGGGAGTAGCAATTACCATGGCCGCCTCCGGCTTGATTGGGCTGCCTGCCGGAGTTGCCATCATGCTCGGCGCGGAGATCGGTACGGTTTCTGACACCCTCATCGCAAGTATCGGTCGCGGGCGCGAGGCGATACGAACCGCAGTTTTCCATCTCCTGTTCAACGTCATCACCGTGACGCTCGGACTGGTCTTCGTTTCACAACTAACCGCAATGGCGAAGGCTATGCCGGGGACAGGCATTGGTCGCGACATTGCTAATGCCCATATCTTATTCAATACGTTGGGGGTGGTACTGTTCATCGGCTTCGTGCCTCAGATCGCCGCGCTTTTGGAACGTCTCATACCTCCCAAACCGAACGGCGAAGCCGACGTGAAATCGGATGCGGAGGGCGAGGCGGACGAAAGCAAGGATATAAAGCCGTGACCAGGCGGTGTTATAAACCCCGATGCACCTCACCACGCAGCCTTGTGAGCATAAGGAGATCAAATACCACGAAGTGTAATCCCATCGACTATGAAGAGTTGCTGGTGAGGAACGCAGCGGCTGAGCGTTGTTCCGGGACAGAACTGGAGCAGGAATGGAGTCGTCTTGAGGAGTACTAGGACTGGGGAAACCGGCGGCGCAAAGATCGAGGTAGACGATAAGTAAGCCGCTCGATCATCGAAGCAGAAGGATGGTTATGGAACTTCGGTGCTGCGGAATCCCCGTGATAAAGGGTATCACAACCCGATAGCCTAAAACGCGTACTCCCCCGCTTCTGCCGCGCGTTCGTAGGCGACGCGGGGTATCTGCGTGGCGAGTTTCCCCCCGCTGACGTCGATCATCGTCCCGGTGATATACCCGGCGAGGTCCGAGGACAGGAAGCAGATCAGGTTCGCCACCTCTTTGGCGTCCTGCCAGCGGCGCAGACTCAGGGTGTCCAGCAGGCGGTCCTGCTCAGCCGGGGCACGTTCGGCGAAGTGGTTGAGTTCGGTGGGGATCATGCCCGGCGCGTAGGCGTTGACGGTGAT
>JACMIS010000178.1 GCA_014381035.1 Armatimonadota bacterium | reverse complement strand
GCAAGCGGAAAACCCCTTTCCGGCATTTCTGGTACTCCGGAGGTTTAGGATATAAGACTTTACCGCATTGAAATCGCCTTATGCGATTTTCTTGCCTTCCTTCGTACATTCCCGCCATGTCTCCAGCACCGTCAATGACAGCCAGCACCGTCAATGACAGTGCGAGTGCATATTGCAGGTTAGGAAGCTGCACTCGCGAATCTACGTTCTCGGCGGTCAGCGTGCCCTTGACATCAGTGGCAACCCGTTCTATTCGCTTCACTTCTATTATCATGACCAAGGCGAAAGTTCGTACCTTACCGCCTTGTATCAGCGGCAAAATGCTCAGACAATAAGATGAGTACGACAAACGCTATCGAACTACTTATTGAAATTCTGACCAACTGGGCGAGTTCCATCTTCCAAGCAAAGAAATGCGCGACGAAAAGTCCCGCTCCGATCATAGAGCCTGTAATGACAAGGAATCGAAAGACGACCACGAGCGAGCGTTTTAAGTTCATTGGTGTGTACACTTTTAGCAGTATATCGATCGTGATAAACAATTGTTGAAGCAAATCCACAGCGCGGAGTAAACTCCGCGCTGTAAATGGCGATTCGGATGACCCGCGTTGAGTAGAATTGCCCTAGCTACAACGTGATAAAGGTAGCAGCCTTCGGGTCATATACCAAGGATGGGGTCTGAGGATCGATTAAGTCGTAAATACCTCCCATCAGTTCTGGTTCCAAGAGCATGAGGCAGACCCTCACATTACGATTCATTACTCCCCATGCCAACGACGTCAATGCAGTCACCCCACCAGTTAAGCCTACACCGGCTCCGGTTCGCGTCGTCGAAGGAGTAGATCTCGTTTCCGGTGACATTGTCGGTTTTGGCATGACCCAACGATCATATTAGTTTCCACTGAATCAAAGATCTGTCTGTTGAATACGAAGGACGAATTAATATCATGATGCGGAAGACAGACTTTGCATAAACTCGCATGTGAAGGGCATGCCCACAGAAAACTTAATGTGTTCTTAATCTTCGCTTAACAATAATAGACAAATTACTGGGTAACATGGGTCGAAATCTGACTTCTATCAAGGATAAATAACATGCGTTCCCTGTTTCTTTCACGAATCGCCGTTTCCACATGTCTTCTCTTTAGTGCCGCAGGAGTCGCCTCCGCAAATATTCGCATCACTGAGTATATGTACACAGGCGGCGCGAATGCCGAATTCATAGAGCTTACCAACATCGGGACGGTGGCTATTGACATGACGGGTTGGAGTTTCGATGACAACAGCCGGACTCCGGGATCTTTGTCGCTTAGCCCTTTTGGTATCGTAGCTCCCGGTTCCTCGGTCATTGTTGCCGAGACATCGGAAATCAGTTTTCGCGCTGCATGGTCACTCGCCCCAACTATCGCGGTAATCGGCGGGAACACGCAGAATTTTGGGCGTGCTGACGAAATAAACATTTACAACGCAGCGAATTCGCTTGAGGATCGTCTTACCTACGGCGATCTGGTAATCCCTGGTTCACCACGGGCACAAAATGCAAGCGCGACGACAAATCCCGAATTATACGGCGCGAATAGCATCACCCAATGGACTCTATCCACGGTCGGGGATTCAAACGGGTCATACGCCTCGACAGATGGCGATGTTGGAAACCCCGGCTTTGCGGCTCTTCCTGCTGTAGTTGCCGTCCCGGAACCTGCCACATATGGTCTGCTTCTCGGTGGCATATTGCTTCTCGCTCCGCTTCGCAATCGCCGCCGCAAATAATATCTGTTCGCGCTTCCCACGCCCTTGAAGCCGTGGTACGCGAATCCCTTATAAAAGTCTCCCGTTTCGCGGGGGACTTTTTATTTGTCGGGGATTGACATATAAACCGTCCAGACGGTACAGTAAATTATCTATGAATCTCAAGGGTAATACGAATAGCAAGCGGGGAGCGACCCATGACACGTTGCTGATGGCGGCGAAGCGCGTCGTTGCACGCGATGGCGTTGCCCGGCTGACTCTGGATACCGTGGCGCAGGAGGCAGGCGTCAGTAAGGGCGGCGTTCTGTATCACTTTCCGACCAAGAACGCGCTGGTAGCGGCGATGATGGAAAGCGACATCTCGTGCTGGAAAGCCGAGGTCGCGACGTGCCGGGACGCGGAAATCGCGGAGGGCGTCATGCCGGAAGCGGGGCGGAATGTACGCGCTTTCGTTTCTGCCGCGGAGGGTGCCTGTGAGCGAAAAGAAGAAGCGTTCCGCGAAATGTTCGGGGGAGAGGATATGAGCCATTGGTTCGCAACGTCGCCCGATCTTCGCGCCGGAATGATCGCCGCCGTTGCCGGAGACCATGCCCTCTTGAAGCGGTTTCGCGATGAGTTCGCTACGTGGCAAGCCCAGTTTGAGGACGATGGCATTGACCCGGCGACCGCGACTCTGGTGCGGCTCGCGGCGGACGGATTGTTTTTTGTGGACATGCTGGGGCTTGCTCCACCGAAGGGTGCTTTGCGGCAACAAGTCCTTGCGCAACTCCTCCATCTCGCGAGCCCAAAAAAAACTGACAACTCTGTTTAATTTTTCGGGAACCGGTGCGATACAGATCTGGTAGTAACCAATGCGTACATATCAGATACGTATGAAAAGTATGAAATCAGAAACAGAGAGCAACGAAACCCCATCCGTGCGTCCCCCTGGATTCGACTGGGACGAACATTTTTTCGGGACCGCAACCGTGGGCGAGCGCGGACAGATCGTCATTCCCGCCGATGCGCGAAAGCGGTTCGACATTGAGCCGGGAGACAAGATGTTGATCCTTTGCGCGCCCGGCAAGAACGGCTTGATGCTATGCAAGTTAAGCGCGATGCGCGAGTTTATGTCGGCATTCCAGGATGCCCTCGCCCGCGTCGAGCAGGAAATTATCGAAACGACCCCAACCCGCCGGGAAGATGCGGGAGAAAATCTGGAGGAACAACCGTGAAGTCATCCGCCCAATCGTCTATTGAGCTAACTTTTGCTCGAGCCGCCACCGTCGTCGCACTCCTGGCTGTTTTATCGTCCCCTGCCGCCTGGTCGCAGGAAACGCCCGCACCTGCGGCACCCATCGGCACACCCGCCGCGCCGCAAACCCAACCGAACGCGCCGACACCGGCAACGCCGTTGCCGACCAAAACACCGGACACCACGCGTCTCGGACTCGACCGCAACGCGGTTGTGCCGACAACGCGCTTCGATTTTCAGTCGAAGGTACCGGGGCAGAATCAACCGGGTGATCCGGATGCCATTCGCACTCTCGATCAGGCTCTCGAAGTCGCTTATGCCCGAAACCCATCTATCCTGATCGCATTCGAGCGGGCTATCAAAACAAACGCGACTATTGCGCAGATTTTGGGCGCACGTGGTCCGCAAATCAGCGGAAGCCTCGCTTACAGTCGGTTGCTCAACAGCCAGTCGGGTCTCGGCGGTGCGGGGGGCGGCATTTCTCCCGGACAGATACAGAATCCGTTCGCGGTCGGTTTACAAACCACGCCACCCGGCGTTTCTCCGGTGACGCTTTCCAGTGGCGGCGGCGCGACTACCTCCTCCGGCGCAGTGACCACCTCCGGCGCGACGACGAACACGTCGTCCTCAACGGGAGGGAGCGGCGCGACACGTGCGGCAACGGTTCCGGGAAGTCGACAAACCGAAACGCCCGCGCCCCAGGACCCCGGCGGTACCAACCCCGGCAATAATCCCGGCGGCACTGGCAACCAGAACCAGAACAGCGGATTGTTTGGCGGTGGCGGAAATCTGGACCAAGCGTCGGCTCGGATCACGATTGCCCAGTTCATCGACATCACCGGTATTTTACGTACCGCGCAACAGATCGGCGATCTGGAGCAAGCCCTGAACCGGCTGGAAATCCTTCGTCTCCGACAGGAGACCGCGCTCAATGTCCGGACCGGATATTACAGTGTGTTGCGCACGGCGGCGTTTGTCCGTGTCAACGAAGCGTCCGTCGCGCAAAGCGAGGAGCAGTTGCGTGTGACCCGAGCGCAACAAAGCGCGGGGGTCGCTTCCGCGTTCGATGTCCTTCGCGCACAAACCCAACTCGACAACAACCGGCAAGCCTTGATCCAGTCGCGCAACCAGCTGTTGATCGCGAAGAACAACTTTGCCAACACGATAGGGATCGACCCGTCCACGCCGGTTGATCTCGCGGATATCCCGGAAATCCCCGTGCTCCCCCCGCTCGACGAACCGACGTTACTCGCGCAAGCCTTTGATCGGCGACCGGAATATTTCCAGTCGGACACGAATATCCTTAAGGCGACTAAGAATGTCCGGCTTTCCCGCCGCAATCTGGAACCGTATCTGAATGCCTCTGTGACGGGGGCATACAATCTGACGGAACCGGCGTTCGGCACCAACAAAGACACCGGGTCAGCGGGTTTGACCCTTTCGATCCCGCTCTGGGATGGCGGAGCGACCCGCGAAGCGGTGAAAGCCGCCCGTGCAGACGAACGACAATCG
Organism: Armatimonadota bacterium; assembly: GCA_014381035.1. The sequence continues at coordinate 3,478 of JACMIS010000178.1, read as the reverse complement.
TTGATCCAAAAAGATCAGTTCGTGCGCGGCATCAAAGCCGAGGTGCAACAGGCGATCATCGCAGTACGCGACGCGTATGAGCGGCAAACCACGACGGCACAGACCGTTGCCCAGGCGAACGAAGCGTTGCGCCTCGCCAACGTCCGCTATAAAGCAGGAGTCGGCACCCAGTTGGAGATCAACGACGCGCAGACCGCGCTCACTCAGGCGGAAACCAACCAGGTCAACGCCCGCTACGATTATCTCAGTGCCATCGCTCGTTTGAACCGGGCGGTCGGAGAACCGGTGTAGGAACTTATATGCGAATCAAACAACAAAATTTTTATACGGCGACGGCGGCAGTAGGTCTGATTGCCGTTTCTCTTGTCCTATCCGCCGGGTGCGCTCCCAAGAAAGACGTTGCGAAGGAAAAAGCCGGACAGGCACAAGCCGCGAACCAGCCGTCCCCGGTACAGGTTGAAACCGCGAGATCCGAAACCGTGTTGCGTATCGTGCCGGTCACCGGGTCACTGATTGCACTGCAAACGGTGGAGCTACTACCGAAAATTTCCGCCCGCGTCGTTTCGCTATCGGGGCGCGAAGGCGACGCCGTTCGCGCCGGTCAGGTGGTTGCACAACTCGACACTGCCGATTTGGAGCGGCAAGTAGAGCAGGCGCGTAGCAACGTAGAAACGGTTCGATCCCGTTTATCGCAAGCGGAGACGAATTACAAGACGCAGCTGACTACTTCCGATGTCGCTATACAGGACGCACAGGAAGCCCTCCGCGGTGCCCAGGCACAACTCGCCCTGACGCGTCGCCCGCAACGGTCGCAGGAAGTGATTGTCGCCGAGAACAATGTCAAACAGGCGCAAGCCAATTTCGACAAGGCGAAATCGGACCGGGTCCGCTACGAAAGCCTCTTCAAGGAAGGCGCGACGGCGGCAATCACGCTGGACCAATACGTTACCCAGGAGAAAGTCGCACTCGCGAGTCTGGACTCGGCGAAACAGCAACTTACCATTGCCCGTGAGGGGGGACGTACAGAGAACATCTCGGCGCAGGAAGCACAGGTTGCTCGCAGTCGGCAGGCATTACGCCAGGCACAGGCGAATCGCGCCAATGTGTCGGTACGCCGTGATGACATCGAATCCGCACGGGCAAGCCTGACCCAGGCACAATCCGCCCTTGCCGTTGCGCAACAAGCGGTACGGGACGCGTCGCTCCGATCCCCTATCAATGGTGTGATCGCCGACCGAAAGATCGAGCCGGGACAGTTAGCCGCGCTGGGATCGTCGGTCGCGCAGATTGTCGCACTGGAAACGGTGTATTTCGAGGCACAGATCAACGAGCAGGACGTGTCCCGCGTCCGGCAGGGGCAGACGGTACAGGTGAAACTGGACGCGTACCCAGACCGCACCTTTTCAGGCAAGGTCGCGAAAGTGTTCCCGACCGGGAGCCTGACCGGGCGGACCTTTTTCGCCGCGGTCCGGATCGCGAATTCGGGCGGGGTGCTCCGACCGGGTTTGTTCGCACGCGGCGAGATCGTGACCGAGCGACGCCCGAATAGCATCACCGCACCGGTCGAAGCGATCATCCGCGACCCGGAATCGGAAACCAGAGCGCGGGTCTTCACCATCGCGGACGGCGTCGCGCAGGAACAAACGGTGACACTCGGGATCCCGTCGCCGGACGGTCGCCGCGTCGAGGTTCAGGGCGTGCAGCCCGGTTCGCAGATCGTAGTCGCGGGGCAACGCGCCCTGAAAGACGGCGACCGCGTGACCGCCGAGGAAGCCGAGAAGAAGTCGACCACCGGAGCATCGCGCACCGGGAGCGGTCAACCGGGCGGCGAGGGCGCGTCCGATGCTGTGAGTAACGCCGCCGCCGCGAACGGCGGTCCGACCGGCGCGGGTGGTACTTCCGCCCCATAAAACAGGTACGATTACGTGTGTCGTCCGTCGCGCCCCGTTTTATACGGCGTGGTGTTTCGTAAAGTGGTGTTGGCGCGTTCCGCGCCTGGATAACGAGCGGTTTTCCGCCCGAAGGAACGAATTATGCAAGCCCTTGCTAGATTGTGTGTCAACCGTCCGGTGTTCGCGGGCGTTATTATCCTGATGTTCGTGGTCGTCGGTCTTTTCGCGATCCCGCAACTCGGACAGGACCGGTTCCCGACGATTGACTTCCCGGCGGTAACGGTGGTCACCACGCTCCCTGGCGCGACGCCAGAGGAGATGGATACCGAAGTCACCGAGGAGATCGAGAAAAAGATCGGCTCCACGGCGGGCATCGACGCGATTCAATCCACATCCGCCGAAGGCATTTCGGTGGTACAGATCAGCTTCACGCTCGAAACCAACGGCGATGTCGGTGCCGCCGACGTGCGCGGCAAGATTGACCAGGCGGTCCCGAACCTGCCCGAAGAAGCCGAGCGACCGGTAGTGAACAAGTTCGGCGGGGATGCCTCCCCGGTCTTGCAGTTCGTTCTGTCCGGCGAGGGTGCGAGCATCCGCGACCTGACCGAATACGCCGACAAGACCATGCGCCCCCAGATCGAGTCGCTCAACAGCGTCGGCGAAGTAGCGATCATCGGCGGGCGGTTGCGGCAGATCAATATCCTCACCGACCCGTACAAACTGCGTGCACTCGGCTTGTCGGTGCTAGATCTGCAGAACGCCGTCCGCTCTCAGAACGCCCAGGTTCCGGGCGGGTCCATAGATCAGGGCGACCGCAAAATCTCCGTGCGCACCGAATCGCGCGCTAAAACGCTGAACGGTCTGCGCGACATCATCGTCAAGCAGAACGGTAGCCGCGCGATCCGCCTCGGCGATGTCGCGACCATCGAGGACGGTGAAGAGGAACCGACCTCGCTGGCGTCCTTGAACGGCAAAGCCGCCGTGCTTCTTTCGATCCGCAAACAAAGCGGCGCGAACTCGGTCGCCGTGATCGACACCGTGAACGCGAAACTGAAAGAGATCAAGCCCACCCTGCCGCCCGGCTACTCGACCAAGGTCACCAACGACCAATCGGTTTTCGCTCGCGCCGCGATCGCGACCGTGGAAGAGCACCTTCTGCTCGGTTCGGCGCTCGCCGCCGGGGTGGTTTTGATCTTCCTGTGGAACTGGCGCACGACGCTGATCTCCGCACTGGCGATCCCGACTTCGCTTATCGCGACCTTCGCACTGATGTGGTTTCAGGGGTTCACGCTCAACATCATCTCCCTGCTCGCGCTGACCCTCGCGGTCGGCATCGTGATTGACGACGCGATCATCGTCATCGAGAACATCTATAAGTTCATCGAAGAAAAGAACATGTCGCCCAAAGAGGCGGCGATTGCCGGAACGACCGAGATCGGATTCGCCGTTTTAGCGACCACCCTTTCGCTGATCGCCGTGTTCCTGCCGGTCGCGTTCATGACCGGTATCGTCGGACGCTTCCTGTCGTCGTTCGGGCTGACGATGGCGTTCGCGATCGGCGTTTCGCTGATCGTCGCGTTCACGCT
>JACMIS010000177.1 GCA_014381035.1 Armatimonadota bacterium | reverse complement strand
GTCGGAGACCGTTGTCGACTGAATTCCCCGCTTTATCTGGATGCGTCCGCGCCGATCACAATCGGAAACGGCGTAGCCATCGGGCATCATGTGATGATTGTGACCACCGGACACGAGATAGGCTCGCCCGAAATGCGTTCCGGGCGTCACCTTCATGAGCCGGTGACGATCGGGGACGGTGCGTGGATCGCTGCCAACGTGACGTTGCTCCCCGGCGTCACCATCGGGCGGGGGGCTGTGGTAGCGGCGGGCGCGGTAGTTACCAAAGATGTCCCGGAAAATACACTGGTCGGGGGTGTCCCCGCCCGAATATTACGTAAGTTGCCGGATTAGTGTGGGTCGCCCCACGCCGATTGCCCCGATGCGATGCTGGGGAGTCGAAAGCGCTGGCAATAACTGTATGGAAGGTAGGATAAGCAATGGATTCGATGACATTCGAAGCGCAAGCAGGAGGCAGAGTGGTTCCCCGCCGCTATCAGTTCGATTTCGCCCTAATCACTCTTACCGGTAACATCACCCGCTACCGGATATTGCGCCCCCGTGTGGAAAACGATACGTCCGTTGACGCGCGGTGGTTCCCCATCCGTACCTGGTTCGCGGCAGATCCGCTGTCCTTCCTGCCCGGCGCGTTACGGTTACGGTTGCGACATTTCCTCGACACCCATAAACTTTATCTGCCGTCCCGCGCCGACGCCACGCTGATTCACGCTTTCGAGACGTATCACCTGTACACCATCGCGCAACGGGCATTGGGCCGTAAAGTAGTCATCGTCAACAATCCCGATGGTGGATTGCCCGTTCCGAAGAAGCACTGGTTCCGGGATTGGCAGGTGCAGTTCGCGGTCCGCGAAACCGACGCCTTCGTGTTCTGGTCGCAGGTTTACGCCAGGCGGGCGAAGGAGGCATACCCTTTCATCCGGGACGAGCAGATACACGTGCTTCATCCGGGCATCGATCTCGAAAGATGGTCGCTGCGTCCCGCCCGCGAACCGGGGGGACGCTTCCGGCTGCTGTTCGTCGGCGGCGATCTTTTACGGAAGGGCGCGGACACACTACTCGACGCTTTCGAGAAGCATCTGACTGAGACCTGTGAGCTACACATCGCCACGCAGTCCGCGTATCTGCCGCAAGACATACGCGAGCAGATCGAACGGCTCCCGAACGTGCATCTGCATCTCGACTATACGTCCGGCAGCGAACCGCTACTCGCCCTGTTCCGAGAATCAGACGCTTTCGTGTTACCGACGAACAAAGACGCGTCCCCCTGGGTGGCCATCGAGTCTCTGGCTACCGGGTTGCCCGTAATCATTTCGCCGGTGGGAGCGATCTCCGAGATTGTGATAGACGGCGAGACCGGACTGCACATCCCACCGAAAAACCCCGACGCCCTTGCCGACGCCGTGAACCGCCTACGTACGACGCCCGAGTTACGCGAAAAGTGTATCCGGCAGGGGCGGGCGCACGTCGAGGCTAACTTCGACGCCGCTAAAAATACTACTTGTTTGCTGTCTTTAATGAAGTCCCTCTCAGATAAACGTCGCAATCGGTAGAATAAGCCCACTTCAGCGCAGAAAAAGCCTACTTCACCCGTGTCATGATGGATTAACGTGCATTTAATGCATGAGAATGTTCGACATGTACTACCCGGTAAATAGATAGAGTTTGAACGCGTGGCCTAATGAGACGCATCGTTTCATTCCAATAATGAGTCTCGTCCGACAATGAAGAACGGGGAGCAGATAGCTGCTCCTCTTTCTTTGTACCGGATCAGGTTAATCTCGGAAAGATAGACTCGGAAGGGTTAAGTAAGAATGAAGTGGAACTCCCCCCGCAAGAACGCCGGAAGAATGCTTGGCGTAATTGCAATAAATGCTATTTTGTTGTGTCTTAATGGTGACGTTCTGGCGCAAGGCGTCGGTCCTGGTAAAGGAAACGGGCTGCAGGGCGAATATAATTCCGGTTCGACGACGGTGAGGCGAATCGATCCGGTTGTGAATTTTGTCTGGGGTACTCAGGGGCCGCTGCCTACCATTTCCGCGGACGATTTCACCGTTAAATGGACAGGGCAGGTCGAGGCTCCCGTATCAGGTTCTTATTCTTTCAGTATCCAAGCCGACGACAGTTTGCGCCTGTGGGTAGATGGCAAACTCATCATCGATGCCAAGTATGGTAGCTACCCGTCCACTCATGGGAGTGCCAGTCTTACCTTGATGGCGGGGCGAAAATATGACATTCAGTTAGAATATGCCGAGAAGGCTGGCAAGGCAGCAGTACAATTGTCCTGGCGATACCCCGGACAAGATCTGCAAGTGATCCCGCAAAGTCGTCTGTATTCGGCTCCGTCTTTAAGCGACGTGGTTTCGAGCGATTCGGCAGTACCAGGGTCTCCGGTGAGCCTGACGGCTTATGGCCGCTGGAGCGACAGCTGCTGCGGCGGCAAGGCGATGGCACATGCGGAGTTATCGTGGGCCCGACCGACAAACAGTCCGGTCGCAATCACCACGTTCAACATTTATCGTGATGGTGCACTCGTAAAGTCAGGGGTCACTGAAACTCGATTGCAGGACATGGGTATTACTTCCGGGCAAACATATGCCTACCAGGTAAGCAGCGTCGCAGCAAGCGGGCGGGAAAGCAGTAAGAGCGGGATTGTTACCGTTTTGGCTCCGTTCGCCTCCACAGCCCCCCCGCCGTCTTCCGGATGGACCGCGCCGACGAACCTGCGTGTAAGGGGATGGTGGGTGACTGCTTTACGCAAACCGACCGATGTGCTGACATGGGATGCGCTCGCCAATGCAGTACGTTACAACATCTATCAGTACGATAAATTGATCGCCTCTACCACCGGCGTTACCTCATACACGGTGCCGGTCAGTCAATATTACATGGGCATGACCTACGCGGTGACGGCGGTGAACAGCCAGGGCGAGGAGACCGTCCCGTCCAACATCGTTGGAACACAACGCACCCGTGACCCCATTACCGCGAAGCCATCGACCTCCGACATGCGTGCTCCTGTCATGCTCCGCGCGGTGACGGAATGGAACGTGGGGAATCCCCGCGTACGACTAACGTGGCTCGGTGCCGCCGATGCCAACACCTACGACATCTATCGTGACGGAGTGAAAGTGATGGCCGGCATCTGGGGACAGAATTGGTTCGACAATAACGTCCGTGTCGGAGAGCAACATACGTACGTGGTGCGAGGTGTCAATTCGTCGTTTTTGGTCCCCGTCGATAGCCCTCCCTCCCTGCCGGTAACGACGCAAGTCACGGCTAAACCGGCGATAAACGCGGGAGCGCAAGTGACGATAACCCGGGTCGTCCCGAACGATGACAGCGTAGTGGTGCACTTCGAGGCCGTTCCCGGCGCGGCGGATTACCGGGTCTATGAGGCGCAAAAGCACGGCTCCTACAAATATAGTGCTGGTTCGCTGAGCATCGAAATGAACGGTCTCACGCCGGGGGTGCCCGCAACGCTTATTGTGGAGGCGGTGGATAAACTCGGTCCGTTCCAGAAGATGGACGGGACTCTCGGACCGGGTGGGGCTGACCACGATGGGCACGCCAACATGGCGGTCAATGGGCACGGTGACCCGTCCAACGTCCCGTTCACGATAGCAACGTCGGAACCTTTCACGGTGTCTTGTGAGCCGCGTGTCATGACCGGATCACAGGTGTTCTTCGACACGTTCCGCGATAGCAAGCCGTTCAAACCCGCCCCGACACCGCCAGACATCCTCGAAGCGCACCGCGGCGACGTGGGTACCATCGAAAACGACCGATGGATTATCCACAACGTGCGGGGCGACATGGACAACTCACGTGCATTCGTCATGGGCAACCATTTTATGGAAACCCTTTACGATGGCGGGACACCGTCCAAGGGCGGACCGCTGCATCAAGCGATAGCCTCGCTGGTGATGCAACCCAAAGCGTACGCGGATTTCAGCGGCAATAAGGTATTGCATGTCACGTTCGAGGTGGATCCTCACGTCACCGGGCGACGGTGGTGTGACGTGTTTGTTGCCGCCGCAGACGATCCTCTACGGGTCACCGGGTCGTTCCCGAGCGGGAATCAGTTACCGACAGTTAAGGGGAATATGTTCCGGTGGGAGATACTGTCTACGGCGCACTACGCGCAACTCTTCCTTGGGAAGGACGAGTCCGGTAAGTTGGTCCGCCACGATCTGTTGCATCAATCGCGCAAATCTCTTTTGCCGGACGGAATGCCCTCACACAACGGCTCGTACCAGGATTTGGACAAGCGACACCGGCTCGACCTGTACATTTCGCGCGACCGCCTCATGATCATGGAACAGGGCAGGCTCATCAAGGATACTGTGTTCCCGAAAGGCGTGGCCCTGCCGTTCAGCCGTGCGGCGGTGTATTTCGTGCATCAGGTGTACCATAGCGCTTCGGAGGTCGGTGAGATAAAAAGGTACAACAAGGACGCGCCGTACTTCGTCAACCACCGCCCGTTTGCCGATGAGCGGCACTGGGACAACATGGGATTCGAGGTTGTAAACTCGTTCCCGACAATCCTCCCCTAGGAAAGTCCGTTTCCAGATACAGGGAAACGCCCGTGCGACCATGGTCGCACGGGCGTTTATTTTTTAACCAGGTTCAATGCCTGCCACATCGTTGTGGCGAACCGTCGCAAGTCTTCCGGGGAACCGCTTTTCGCGCCGTCCGCGCCGCCGTCCGCCTCGCGGATGAATCGCAGGTAATAGACCGGAGTGTTCTTTTTTCCGATCAACGCGCTGGCGAGCAGTTGCGCCCGGATCTGGGTCGCGCTCTCGATCACCTTGCCATCCACGACATAAATGTAAAGCATGTCGTATGCTGGTTTGCCGGGCAAGGTGGGATTGACGATGTGGCAGTAATGGGCGGGAATACTCTCCCCTGCCACCGTTAGCGGCTCACTACGGTCCGTGTCGATGTCCCAACCCGAGCCGATGAGACAGGAGCGCGGGTCGTGCAACGCGTCGCGGTCAGTGCCTCCGATGAGTATGAACTCGATCGGGGCGGACGGCGCGTCCTTACCGGGCGTCGCGGGGGCGTACGATCGTGAAATGATACTTGCCGTCGAAAGCGCCTTACGCGCCTTGTCATCGACCGATGTCACGGCATCGGGGACTGCGGCATAGCCCGCGAGCGCGTCGGGGATCGCCGCGCCGCTTATCGGGACGAACGGCTCCGGCGGCGGCGGGTTCCACACCTTCGCGACCGCCAGCGTGGTCGCGAAAAGCAATGCTAAAACAGTGGCAGACCAGCGAATTTTCTGCATCCTAATCCTTTCGCCAGGCCGAACAGGGCGACCATACAGAGTGCCAGCATGATCATCCCACTCCAGTCGTGGAAGGCATGCGCGGCGGAGGCTCCTACGCACTC
>JACMIS010000176.1 GCA_014381035.1 Armatimonadota bacterium | reverse complement strand
CTGCCGCCGCAAAATCGGGGGTATGCAACGTCGTCTCCCGGTCGGGCAAATTCTTTGGCCCGCCGGTGCGACGACGTTCGCCCGTGCACCTACCCGACCGCGTCATACACCTGCACGCGGGACCAGCTCGCCTTGTTGCGAGCGATAAACTCCAGGTGCAGGGGGTCCGTCTCGTACACGTCGTACCCCGCCTTGTCATCGAACACCACGGTCAACCCGACCCCATACGAGTTGTCCACGACATCGCGGGGCGTTTGCGCCGGGACCCCTGCCCAGAGTTGCCGGACGGTGCGGATCTTACTCAGATACTCGCGACAATCCTGCATCGTTTGGTCACGGTCGGCCTCGGTAGCGTCGGGGCTCATCCAGAAATAAACGGTGTGTATAAACATAGTTGGATTCCTTAAAAAACACCGGGGTTGCCCCGGCTTTGCTATCTTATAACGATTCCCTGTGCTAAAGCAAAAGAGTCGGACCCTTCAAGGGCTGTACTTGTACGAACTGCGAAAATCCCTTATCCTGTAAGCGATCTTATCCCGGTTGCGACGCACGCAACGCCGGGGAATCCATGTATTCCATGGTGGAGGAGTTATCTATTTGTTTAGAACACGTCGCCGTGTGCCGCTCACCCTGTCTGCCGCCGCACTCGCCTTGTTTGTTGCACCAGTTGCATTCGCCCAGGAAATCCGCCCGATCCCGCCGACCGGAATTGTCGTTCCGGAGGCGGACCGTGCCGCGCTCATGGCGGAAGTCGAAGCCCTCGGGCGCGAGATCGAAACGCTCCGCGAAGCACTGAAACGCAAGCCGGAGTTGTCGCGCTTTCTGCCCGATGTGCAGATCTATTACAACGCCGTCCGGTACCCGCTTCTTTACAACGAGTTTTATAATGTCAAGGAACTGACCACCGCGAAAGATTTGCTGGCGCAGGGGCGGGAGCGTGCGAAATCCCTGCGCGAAGGAAACGCGCCGTGGGCGAAACAGACCGGCACGCTCGCCCTCGGCTATGTCAGCAAGATTGACGGCTCGGTGCAACCATACGCGCTGGTCGTCCCGGAGACGTTCACGGAGGGCGACAAAAAGCCCAGGCGGCTGGACTTTTTCTGTCACGGACGCGGCGAAACCCTGACCGAGCTCAACTTCATCGCCGAACGTCAGCGCAGTCCCGGCGAGTTTACTCCGCCCGATACGTTCGTTTTGCATCCCTACGGGCGGTACTGCAATGCGAACCGGTTCGCGGGCGAGGTGGATCTATTCGAGGCACTCGACGACGCGAAGAAGCGATACCCCGTGGATGAAAACCGGCTCGTGATGCGCGGGTTTTCGATGGGCGGGGCATCCGCGTGGCAGTACGCGACCCATTTTCCGGACATGTGGGCCGCCGCCGCGCCGGGGGCGGGCTTTTCGGAGGCGTCCGGGTTCCTCCGGCTGTTCGCAGAAGGGAAGACACCGCCGCCCTGGTACGAGCAAAAACTGTTCCGCTGGTACGACGCCACCGATTATGCCGCGAACCTGTACAACTGCCCGACCGTGGCGTACAACGGCGACCGGGACGGGCAG
>JACMIS010000175.1 GCA_014381035.1 Armatimonadota bacterium | reverse complement strand
GCAGGAATCGTTGCCGATGCTCCTGGAATAGTTTCTCGGTGTCGTGGACCCGGTCGGCGACCGAAACGGTGTGGAACTCGCGTCGCATTGCTTCGCTCACGAGGACGCCCGCGAGAGCCGCCTCGCTCTTTTCCTGTCGCAGTTCCCGCGCTGTTCCCGTAAATATCATCAAGCCGAACAAAGCCAGCAACGGTGTTTTCGTCAGTAACCCGACCGCGAAGAAGGCGACAGCGATCCCCATGCCGATCCGCCCAACACGTTGCGTCGCTTCCGCCCTGCCCATCGTCTGCATCAAGAACGCACGGAAACATGTCCCGCCGTCGAATGGTAGGGCGGGAATCAGGTTGCCTATCATCATGGTGGCGTTGATGAGAAGTAAGTACGCGACCGTCTCGCCGCCCGCGATGGACTTCAACAGTTCCGGTCGCATCGCCGCGTTCCCCGAAAACGCGAGGTATGCCCACGATCCCAGGGCGAGCACGAAGTTGAACGCCGGACCGCTCAGCGCGACCCGCATCTCGTGGCGCGGGGTCATCGCACCCTCGATCACCGCGTGATTGCGTAGCGGGTAAATCACGATGGCGCGGACGGCATACCCATTCCAACGTGCCATAAGGGCGTGACCGAGTTCGTGTAAATAGAGCGACACCCCCACCCCGACCAGTACGGGAATGAGGTAAGCACCGCCGAGGGCGCGGACGAGGAGCAGCATCGTTCCCGCCAGAAGTGGCGCGAGAACATGAATGTAAAGGGGGATACTGAAAACCGATCCGGTAGACACCGTTCCTGGAAAGGGGACAGCGAGCGGTTGTTTCGGCGAACCCGACTCCGGGTCTTGTGGCGTCGGTGCGACGGGCGAGGGCGTGTTACTCATAGGATGCTGATTCCAAAAATTAGGCTCGAATCGAAAAAGCCGAACCCCTCTCCCTGTTTGGGCACAGTTCACCACGAGCGAACCGCACGCACAAGGTATTAGAAGCGTTCGGCCTCCCTCACAGCAAATGACTAGGGACTTCCCGCGTCGCTTTCCATGACGGCAACCTGACGTGACTACAAAAACGAAAAGACCGGAAGTGCTCCACGGGAAAAGGTTATTTCCGTGACACACTTCCGGTCTTCCCAGCGACCTGCTACGCTTACATAACGCGGCACTTCGCTCTGACAACCAGAATATATTCGTTATCTGTTCCGCTCGGCTGTGACCGGGGAACTAACGAGGTATTGTATCGCTAACCCATGCAAACGCCACTTTCTGATATGTGCTCGGCAATCCGATCCGATAAAGTCCTGATTTACCTTTTTTCGATCATCTGAAAATGTTCAACGATGGGACCGAGCGCGAGGGCGGGGAAGAAAGACAGGGCACCGACGATCAAAGCCGTCCCCAGTAGCACGACGGCAAATTGCACGGTGTCTGTCGGCAGGGTGCCGAGAGTGGTCGGGCGTCGCCCCTGTGTCGCCAGATGCCCCGCCAGCGCGAGCGCGGGAATGGCCAGCCCGAATCGTCCTATCATCATCGCTATCGCTGTGGTGATGTTATAGAACGGCGTATTCGCCGACAACCCCGCCATGTTCTGCCCGTTGTTTGCTGTCGCGGAAGCGTAGGCATAGATGATCTCGGAGAAGCCGTGTGATCCGTTGTTGGTTGTCAGCCCCGCAAGACCGCCCTCGGTGACCACGGCGATAGCAGTAAGGAGCAAAACAGCGGCGGGCGTCGCGAGCGTGTAGAGCATGACCAGTTTTATCTCTGGCGGTCCTATCATCTTGCCGACGAACTCCGGGGTCCGCCCGATCATCAAACCGGACAAGAACAAGCCAACCAGGGTGATCATGACAATGCTATACACACCGGTTCCGAGTCCGCCATAAACGATCTCGCCGAGGAGCATATTGACGAGCAATACCCCGCCGCCGAGCGGGGTATAGGAATCGTACATCGAGTTATAGGAGCCTGTCGCACCGTTCGACGTGGTGATCGCCGCCAGTACGGAACCGCCGATCCCGAACCGCGTCTCCTTGCCCTCGAAGTTACCCCCGGTCACCCCGAGCGCGGCGATCTGCGGATTCCCTGTCTGCTCTGCCGCGCCGCAAACGATCAAACCGCCGACGAAAAGGACGGTCATCACCGCGAACAGCATCCAGCCGAGGCGCGGGCGGTTCAGCATTTTACCCAACGTGTAGGTGAGCGATGCCGGAAGCACGGCGATGGCAAGCATCTCGATCAGATTGGCAATCGGCGACGGACACTCATACGGGTGCGCCCCATTGACATTGAAGAAGCCCCCGCCGTTCGTGCCGAGGTTTTTAATGAACTCCAAGGCGGCGACCGGTCCACCGGGCAGTACCTGCGTCGCGCCTTCGAGGGTCGTCACAGGGACGTAAGGTGACCAGTTCATCGGCACGCCGAGCGCGACGAGTGCCAG
>JACMIS010000174.1 GCA_014381035.1 Armatimonadota bacterium | reverse complement strand
GCCCCGTCCGGGTAGGACAAAGAAAGGTGAAAACTCATACCAATAGTGATTTGCAGGACATTGTTCGCATAACGAAGAAGATCCGTTCTTGTATGAAAATTTTAGTCACTGGCGCGGGCGGGATGCTCGGCACCGACGTTTGCGAGGAAATTGCTCGGCGCGGGCACGATGTAGTCCGGATCGGACGCGAAGAGCGGGACGGTTTCCTGCCCTTGGACATCACCGATACGCAGAGGGTCGCGGAAACGATCCGGCGCGAAGCCCCCGACACCATCATCCACTGTGCGGCGTGGACCGACGTGGACGGTGCCGAGCGTACCCCTGACCCAGCGTACCGCGTCAACGCACTCGGGTCATGGAATCTTGCCCACGCGGCGGGAGAGGCGGGCGCGTGGCTGATTGGTGTTTCCACGGATTTCGTTTTCGACGGTAAAAAGATGACGCCCTACACGGAGTTTGACCCGACTAACCCGCTCGGGGCGTATGGCGCGAGCAAAAAGGCCGGGGAAGTATTGATACGCGAAACGTTGCCGGGGCGCCACATGATAGCCCGAACCTCGTGGCTATTCGGGGTGCATGGGAAAAACTTCCCGTACACGATCCGCCGTCTGGCGGAGAAGTTGCCCGAAGTGCCGGTCGTGTCGGATCAGATCGGCTCCCCGACTCATACCCACGACCTCGCACGGAAGTTAGCGGACCTTGCCGAATCGCCGCTTCCCGGCACCTACCATGTTTCCAGTGCCGGGCAGTGTTCCTGGTTCGAGTTTGCCCAGGCAATCGTCGCGGCAAGCGGCTACCACACTCCGGTCGTGCCGATTACCGCCCAGATGTATGCGGACCGGTTCAACTCCCCTACGAAACGTCCTGCTTACTCGGTCATGGACCACCTCGCGCTACGCATGCGCGGCATGGACGACCTTCCGCACTGGCGCGACGCGCTGGCTGATTTCCTGGCACGTGTTCCCGCGGATCGTTAGCGGGGGATTTCACGCCGATTTTATTTCACGCCGAACGACCAAAAGCGGGGTAAAACGCCACTCAGTATGGGAGTAAGATTCTGCAATGCCTTTACTGGATACCTGGCTAGTACACCGCGCCCGCGCGGGCGACACCCGGTCCTTCGAAAAAATCTACCATCGTCATGGCTCCCGTGTCTACAGCCTGCTCCGACGCTTGACGGGGGGTGACGAGTCCACCGCCGAGGATCTCACACAGGAAACGTTCCTCGCCGCATACCGATCTCTAGCCGCGTGGCGAGGGGACGGTTCCCTGACCACATGGCTCTGCGGAATCGCCATTCGGCTATATCGCCAGCACCATCGCGGGACGCAGGAGGACGACCCTCTCGATGATGCTCTACCAACCTGCGATGACGATTCCAATCCTCTGGCACGTTGCGAACGCGCTCAGGTGGGGCGCGAACTGGAAGTCGCGATTGCCTCACTGCCCACCATCTGCCGCGAAACATTTGTTTTGACGTACGTGGAAGGCTTTGCCTACAAAGAGGTGGCGTCTCATCTCGGAATCCCGATCGGAACGGTGCAGTCACGGTTGAACAAGGCGAAAACG
>JACMIS010000173.1 GCA_014381035.1 Armatimonadota bacterium | reverse complement strand
TATTAGCCGAATGGTCCGACTAACGAACGGGCGCGAAACCTTCAAAACCTTTGCGCCCTTTAGTGGTTAAAAATCCGGGAGTCAACGCGCCCAGTCGGGGGCGTCGCGGAGTCGGTAGAGCATTTCGCCCGCGCTGGGGACGAGTAGCACACCTTCGTCTTCGCGGTTCGCGTAATCGGCGGGGACGATGCTTGCCGGGTCGCGGTAGCCGAGGTTGATCGCGCGGCAGACGTCCTCGGGGATGCCGGTCGCCAGCGTCACCCGGACGCGCGGTTGCTCGATGCCGTTTTCATAGGTACCGATCCCGCGAACGTGCGTCGAATGGGCGAGGATGCCCCACGGCTCATCTTTGAACCGGTCCCACTGCGCCAGGAAATAGTCGCGGACGTGGTAGCCGATGCGCTCGATACGCTCGCCGTGGGTGACCGATATTTCCGTGATGTGCGGCGCGTAAATGATGAGTTCGCCGCCGTCAGCGACTACGGGTTCCAACTTGTACATGCACTTGCCCCCCACCCACAGGTCGTCGTACATCGGCGGTGCGCAGGAAAGCACGGTGTGGAACGGGCGGTCTTTGTACGTGATGTGTAGCCGGTCGCTCAGGTCGGACGCTTGATCCCACGCTTCCTCCGGTGCGCCCGCGAACAGTCCGGCTAACTGTTTGTTCTCCACGACCATGCAGAATGCCGTCCGGGGTACCGGAACCATCGCCGCCGCCCGATCCACCACGGCACGAACCGGTGTGTACTTATTGCCGATGATTTTCGGGTTGGCGATCACCGCGCCGAGCCAGTGGAAGAAGTTCAAAATCTCCGCGCCGCTGATGCCGGGGAAGAGATACTTGTTGCCGCCAGAGAAACCGACGACCTCGTGCGGAAACACCGGCCCGACGATGATCAGTCGGTCATAATCGAAAATGGCGCGGTTGATTGTCACCGGAACGTCCATCGCGAACAGCCCCCCGGACAGTGCGGAAATGTCACGGGCGGGTATTGTACCAAGCAAGGCAAGCGCGTCGGGATCGTCCCACACGTGATTCAGCATTCGCACCTTCGCGTAGCGAGTCGCTCGCTCCTGTGCCGTAATACCGAGCCGCTGATTTATCGCCGCGTCGCTCATCGGGGGATGTGTCCCCCGCGCGATCATGACATCAAAACTACTGACGATATTCCCGAGCAGATCGTGCAGAACGCGAAACAATAAATCAACCGGTGCGGTACGCGTGGCGTCCGGGACGATGAGCAGAACACGCTCCCCGTCCAGGTCGAGCGACGAAACGGTGTTTTGGGCGATTACGCGCACATCGGATTCGGTGAGGTATTCGGTAGGGGGGAGCAATGTCGTGGAGCGTGGTTCCATCACGCCTGCGCCAATCCGTCCGGCGAATTACCGCTTGCCCAGCCGCGCAAGGCACCTACCCATAGGGCGCGGCGCGTGGTTTTGCTGGCGGCGAGCCAATCCGTGAGAAGTGTTGGCGTGACCCCTGGAAGCGTCGCGCTTTCTTCTACCGGGCGGTACGAATCGTCGGTGCGAATCGCTACCGTGACCACCCCGCCGATGCACTGCCAGATTTCGCCTACCCCGAACGCCGCGTAAATGGGGAATCGCGGCAAGGACGGCGAGGTAACATCGACCTCAATGATTGAGTCCGGTGCCGGGTCGCCTCCGGCGAGGTCGATCTCATCTTTCCCCACGACGGACGCGTAGTTGGCGACATAGAAGCCGGTATCCGGTTCGAAACCCCCGCTCACATCCGCACGCTGGAATGTCATCGAACCGATGTTGACATAGTCTCGCTCCCATACATCGAGGATCGTTTCGACGATTTTGGCGAGCGTTCGGTTGGCTTCTTCGTGGCGGCGCGTCAGCGGACTCATGATTTCTAAAGTCCCCCGGTCATAGGTGAGGCGGGGCGTGTTCTGATCCGTGTAATTGTCGAGTAAACAGCGGTACGTGTCGAACGAAATGTCGCGCAGGACGATCTGTGACCCCGGTTCCATAACTTGCATAACGGTTTCTCCGTGCCGTCAGTATACCGTTCCCGCTACGCCGTCGGCATGGGAGCAGGGGAGTCGCTTTTTCATGTTCCGGGTCGTTCGGTTACCGGGGCGTGAACGCCCTGGCTAACGTCTTCCAAGCCCGATGAATCGGGCTGATTACGGTCGCGCCGGGTGGGGTACCGCTCGTCGAAAGACGGGCGAACCGACACCGGGAGCCGGATTTATCCGGCTTGGAAAGCGTTAGCCGGGGCATTCATGCCCCGGAAAATTAAGAGGCGATTCACCTGCCTCCGTGGTTAGATCTTCTTCCTCCTCGCCACAGATACTTCGCCGATGGTTACAGTCTCCTTGTTTTTTGTCAGACGGAGCGAGAGCGATTGGCGTTTCTCGGTCGGTCGTCCCCAGTCGGTGAAGACCGTCGCCTG
>JACMIS010000172.1 GCA_014381035.1 Armatimonadota bacterium | reverse complement strand
CGACGCAATCACCGTCCAGCAGGCTTGCCCCCGTCGTTTCGCCCAGGAGGTAATCGCCGCCGACTTACCGACGCCGGGAGATCCCCAGAGGAGAACCGGCACACGGGCTTTCGTCGCACTGTCAAGAATACTGTCTAAAGTCATCGCTGATCCTCTCCGCTCGCACCACTTTGATTCGTTGCTTTTTCACTATCGCTCGGGGGGTGAAAACGGAAAGCCGGTTTTCCTCACATCCGTAACCGGCGACGGACCCCGCGCGTTTTTTATAGTAGGTATCCATGATGAATTTCGATAAACCTGGTATATATTTATCCCCTTCCCGTGCCGAAAATGATGTATTGAGGGTGGAAGGAAAAACGATGCCGCTTTCGTTTATTGAACGTCCACGCCGCTCGGCGTTAGACAAGGTGTTAATGGTGCTCTGGTGGGCGACGCTTGCAAGTTTCGCTGCGACAATGGTGCTGCCGTTACGCTCCGGGGCGTTACGGGCGGGCATGGTTCTAGCCGGCATTTTGCTGTGGTTGGCCGGGACGTACTTGTGTCGACGCCGTCGCAGTTTACTCGCAATCGGATTGCTCGTCCCGGTACTCGTCACGTTATTTGTGCTGTCTCCCGATAGATCCGTGGATAGTAATCGGCTTCGCGGCGCCTACGTCGAGTCACTTCGCTCCCTGGAAGGGACGAACTACGTTTGGGGCGGGGAAACACGACTCGGTATCGATTGCTCCGGGCTGGTTCGCGGTGCGATGGTGGAAGCCAACCTCCGGGAGGGAATCCGGACAGGGAACCCACGACTGGTCCGGACAGCGGCAACGCTCTGGTGGTTCGATGCTTCGGCGAAAGCCCTCGGGGAGAACTATCGCGGTCTGACGACTCCCATCGCGGACGCCAAAAGTTTGAACGAAGCCGATTACTCCGCGCTTCACCCGGGAGACATTGCGGTCACGGAAAGTGGGATTCACACGCTGGCATATCTTGGTGATAAAACATGGATCCAGGCGGACCCGGTCCCGATGCGTGTCGTGCGGACCACAGCTCCCGCTACGGGGGGGTGGTTTGTTCAAGGAGTGCGACTCCTTCGCTGGACGGAGTTTGGAGAGGCGGAACCGGCGCAAGTCGCTTCGGCAAAAACGCATATACAACCCCGGATACCGTAATCATCCCACATACCGCGACGAACCAATCTCCGAAGCGGACAAAGAATGTCTGATCCTGACGCAGGACGATGGTGTCGACGATGGTTCCGGCTTTGAGTGAAGGAATATTGCGGCGGACACGCCCGCTGGCATCAATGATCTGCGATAGCCCCGTAGACCCCGCCCGAACAAAATACCGACGCGTTTCCACCGCGCGTAACACGCACAGGTCTGCATGCTGTTGCGGATTCGGCGTCTCGTCAAAAGTCTGATCGGACGTTGCCTGCACGAGAACCTGGGCGCCATCGCGGACCCTGCCCCGACTGATGTACGGAAAGACGGCTTCGTAGCAAATCAGCATTCCTACCTCCGTTGCTTTAGCGCCCTCCCCAACGGTGAACACGCCCGGTTCGCGACCCGGCGTCAGGTCATCGTTCGGGACTTCATACTTGTCGTAAATATCGCCGAGCACGTCGCGGAACAGAAAAAACTCGCCCATAGGAACGAGCCGCTGTTTCGCGTAGGTTCGCACCACGTTCCCGGTTGGGTCAAGATGTACGACGCTGTTATACTTTTCGTCTTTACTTCCCGAATTCATCGTTCCGACCAGAAGATCAGTATTCGCTTCGCGGGCAAGGCTCGCGACAGGAAACTGAAGTTGCGGGTCTTGCAAAAGGTAGCCGGGGACTACGGTTTCGGGCCAGAGGATGAAGGATAGATTACCTGTTTTGGGTGCCCTCACCCCCGGTCCCTCTGGCTCCCCTCTCCCTCCGGAGGGAGAGGGGCGGGGGGCAAGGGCGCCGACGGAAACGAACCGAGTCATCTGCAAATAAGTATCGAGTGACGACGAGCGGTAATCGTTTAGCGAATCCATTCCAGCATTTTCAGGGACTTTCCCGACATTGCCTTGAACGATGGCAATGGTTTGGATGTCCCGTTTTTCGCTAAGTGCCGAAGTATCTTGCGACGCGACGCTCGCTTCGCCTACGATTCCGGCGAGACAAATCAGCACAGGGAGCGATATTGCTACAGCAACGCAAATCTCCGCCGCCTTTCTGTCCTTCAATCGCCAAAGAGGCACTGCTTCCCCCAAAAGTCCGTTTGCGAGAGCGAGAGCGAATCCCAGTCCCCACTGCCCTGTCACGGCGACAATCTGGACCATCGGCAACACGGGCACCTGTGTTGCGGCGATCGGAAACCAGGGGAATGCCATTTCGCCAAGGGTACGCGCGTACTCCAAACAGGTCCAGAGTGCGGCGAAAAGAAGAGGGCGCGCCGACGATGGAAGACGTATGAGAAGCGGGGCGGCGATAGCACCGAAGATGGCGAAGGCACCCGATTCGAAAACGGCGACGCCTATCCAGGGAACCGTGCCGAGTTTGTTCATCCAGAAGACGCCGACGAGGTGCAGCGTTAGTCCGAACCAGAAACCGGATACGAAGCCCGAACGCGGGTTGCCGTTCGCTCGAAGCAGGACGTAATAGAGCGGGACGAGCGCGAACCAAGACAGCCACCACGCGGAGGCGAACGGAAAACAGAAAGAGAGTAAAACGGCAGAGAAAACGGGCAAGGCGACCTGAGTCAGCCTCACCCGTTTTTTCTTCGCAACGGAATTTGCTACGGGATCCAATTGTCCCCCGTCGTCAGT
>JACMIS010000020.1 GCA_014381035.1 Armatimonadota bacterium | reverse complement strand
TCCCACACAGAGTGTGGGAGAAGGACCGGCGCAATCGCGGGAAAACAGCACGGGCTAAGTCGAATCGTGCGACGAATCCGTGTAGCCCCATACACGATGCAACGTAAGGTTGCCCCCCACGGGGAGTGCTCCCCCGGAGGGGGCGGGGGGGGCGAAAGCGAATTCTACCGGGAAGGCAAGTCGGCGCACAGGAATCCGAAGATGGCAGCCGCCGGACCCGTGTTCTGGTGGATCGTGAACTCGCTTCCCATGGGCGAGCAACGGTTATTCCACCAGCGTTCGTTCCCGGGCCACTCGTCGATGGCGGGGTACACCGTCTTGTTGCCCCAATCGGACGACCAGGGACCCGCGCCAGGGTCCGTTCCTTTGAGCCACGGGCTGTACGGGATCAAGCCGGGATGGAATTTGTTCTTTCCGTTGTACCAGCCGTCCATGTGGAAAATCTCGGTCGGGTAACGTGGTCCGAGTCCGGTTACCCAGGTCTGGTTCAGCGCGTTCGTGCCGAGGAAATAATCGCACGTCGTATAGAGCGCGGCGCGGTATTTGCGGGCGCGGTCCGGCTCCGTGGTTTTCGTCAGCGTGTAGCCGACCGCGCCCTCCAGAACGAGCGGCGTGGTCTGTTGCCCGACCAGCATCGGGAAATAGAAGTTGCCGCCCCAGCGCAGGGCGCGTTTCGCGGACGTTGCGAGCATTGTTTCGTCCGCAGTGCGCAACACGGCGGCACGAATACGCGAAAGTGTCGCCGGGTCGCGCTTCGCGTCGCTTTCGCCGTTGCCGCCGAGCGCGTAAATGAACGGCCCATAGGCGTCTTCCTCATAAATCACCGAATCGGGTTTGACCGACTCCGTGTCCTGGATAAACTGCGCCTCGAACGACTTGTCGCCGGAAAGGCGGAACAGTGCGGCGGCGGCATACGAGCGTGGCTGGCGGATGTTGTCTTTATCGTCTGTCGGGCGGGTATTTTTCTGCGCCCACGCATACGATTCGCGGGCTTCCTTTTCCCAGTCGATCCCGTCCGGGTCGGACTTCACACCAGCAAGTTTATACGCGTGCGCCAGGCTTGCGGCGACGCCCGCATAGCGGTAGGAGGAGCGTGCATCCTCGCCCGACACCATGTACACGCGATCTGTATCCTCGTAACTCGGTCGCCCGAATTTGGAACCGTCGGGGTTTGTGCCCTCGTCGCTCCCGAATGCATCGCCCGCAACGCGCAAGCCGATCCCGCCGGTGCCCCATTTCTTGCGAAGCAGTTCGTGCCGGAGGCGATAGCAGAACCGGGGTAACCAGGCTGCCTCGTCCACGATGTCGGGTATGCCGTTCCCGGACTCGGGCAGGTTCAGTTCGTTGTCGGCGAATTTCTTGTGTCCCATTTCGAAAACGAGTAGCAGTTCCTGGGCGGGACGCAGGTGGGAATAGTAGCCGTCCCAGTCGCCCGCATCCTGATACCACCCCCACGCGTCCTCCAGATTGCCTGGCGATTCCGCCATCAGTTTCCTGGCGTCGCCGCCTTCGCTGCCCCAGTCCTGAAAGCGCACTCGGGTGTAGCGTAGTTTGTTCGCGAAGCCCGGCGTATTTTTCGGATGGTGGGGCGCGGGTCGCTCAAACTCTGTGTACGGTTTGGTCAGTGCGATGCCGGAGCGGTTGTGGTACAAGCCCCGCGCTACCGTGCGGAACGCTTCGCGGTAAATGTCGGGATGGACGCGGAACTGCCACGAACAGCCGACGCCCTCGACCGCGACGACATAGGTACCCGGCTTCCTCAGGGTGGAAAAATCGCATTCCCAAACGTCGGCGTTCAGAAAGTTGCCGTGCGGCGGCGAATCGGTCTTGTGAAAGGTCTCCTCGGCGGTTTTCGCCCGTCGGAAACGCACCGCGCCGGTCAACACTCGGTTGCCAGTCTTGGTGTCTACGACGTGAAACGGCTTGCCCTCGACCGGTTTGAGATCCAGCGAACCCCCGTCGCCCATCCAGTGATACACATAGGCGAACTTTTCCGGCGCGTCCGGGACGTAGCCGAGCGTGTTGACGTGTACCGCTTCGGAGCGTGACTTGGCGGCGGAATATGTCAGAGTCCGGGTCGGCTGTTTCGTTGTCAAGCCGTTCGTGCGGATCGTGTATGTTCTGCCCGGTTTCAGCGGCGCGGGCAACTGAAGGTACAGCCAGTGTTCGGCGGCGTGGTCGGGGCGGCTGTTGACGACGCGCCCGTTCTCGAATTTGTCGGTGAACCACGCGAACTCTGTGCCTTTGCTTTTGCGTCCGACCCGCACCGGCACCAGTGGTTTTTTGAACGCCGGGTCGTCCGTGCTGGAAATGGCGTAACTGCGAGGGAGGGCGGCGAGACGCACATCGAGCGGCACCGTGACCACTTTTTCCGCCGAGCGCGGTTGACCCTTCCGGTGGTGTTCGACGTAGCCGTCATCGAAATGCACCATGACAATTCTGTCGGTGAGCGGTTGCACCGCTACCAGATCGGCGGCGTTTGCTGCGTCGCGCCCGCATCCGGTCAATAGCGTCCATGCGGCGATGGCAGGAAGCATTCGGAAAAGCGGTAGACCGGGAAATCGCACAATGGTCCCCGCTACTATGAGGGGTGATTCGATGCTCATACCCTATTGTACACCGTCCGACCGCCTTAAAGAACCCCATTTTCCGCGACGAAAAGCAACCGGTCCGATTTCGGTCCCGGCGTGCGGTCCCCGTAGTTGCCGTAAACAGCAATGTCCGTGAATCCTGCCGCCTCCAGCATCTCGCGCAGTTCGGTGATAGTGTATGCCCGCTGAATATGCGTTTCATGAAACTGACGGGCTTCGCCGGTTTTTTCGTCCTTGAGAGTGAACTCCATTTCGACGCGGCAGGTACGGCTTTCGCGATCCCAGTGCGATCTCCACACGTGCGAAAGGGGACCGGACGTGCCCGTTTGTGTGAACAGGTTGTGTGAGAGAGCATAGAGGGAGTTGACATCGAATGCTAGCACCGCCCCGGGTTTCAGATGGTGGGCGATGCGCACGAAGGCTTTCGACAAATCGGAAGGTTCGATGATATAATTCAGCGAATCGAATAGGCTGACCGCAAGATCGAATCGTGCCCCATCCAAATCCAGCGTCGTCGCGTTCTGCACATGGTACGAAATCTTGTCCGCTAAACGACGCGCGTCCGCTTTAGTTCGCGCAATCTGGATCATCGGCGCGGACAGATCAATGCCGACCACCGGATGATAACCGTGTTGACTGATGAGTTCGGTGACGATGCCGGTGCCGCAGGCGACATCCAGAACGGAACGCGGCGTTTTCCCGCGTCGAGCGCACTCGTCTTCGATACGGCGCAACCATATATCATGCGGAACGGACGCCATCAGGGCGTCGTAAACAGCGGAGACAGGACCATAGGCAACAAGGGTAGGGGGCACGGAAGCGGTGTTCCCAGTATGTTGCGTGTCAGTCGTGGGGAAAGATGTTTCGTTGGCGGCCATACGATAAAAAAGCAATAGGCGGCGGCGATTGGAATAGGCGAAATAGTCGCGATTGCCGTATAGTATATCCGGTGCGCGACACGGTTCGCCGCTATGTGCGGGTGAGCTTTCTGGTTACATCTCACCAATGACTCTTCCATGAGGAGCGAGTGCACCGGTATTATTTAAGTTAAAGTGCTATGACCGACAAACCTTTCTCCCGACGTACTGGAATTAAGACGGTCGCGCCCGCATCAGCCGGAGCGCGCTCTACCGGCGGTCTGGTGCGATCCAAAGTCGAGCACGAGCGACGTGAGCGGCAAATCTCCGCATTGTACGAACTGTGGCGGGCGTTGCCACAAACCGAATCATCGCGTCTTTTGCAGATGGTCGCGGAGCGGGCGACCGTAACGATGGATGCGCACACCTGTTCGCTGTTACTGCGCGAACGGGGCGGCGATACGTTGCGCGTCGCCGCGCAAGTCGGTCTTCCTGCCGATGTCGCCGAATCCGTCACGATGCTTGTCGGGGAGCGGATTGCCGGTCGCGTCGCGGCGTCCGGTCAGGCTATCTTAGTCAACAAGGACCCGCGCCAGCACCCGGTCCTGCGCGAGGCGGGCACCGCACCCGACATTACTCCCCGACCCGATGTCGAATCCGCCCTGTGCGCCCCGCTCGTCGCCATGGACGGCGGCATCGTCGGCGTCCTGTGTTTGTCGCGTCACGCACCCGCACTACCGTTCACCGAGGGAGATTTACGGATGTTTTCGCTGTTCGCCGCGCAAGCCGGAGCGGTGATCACCCAGACCCGAACCGTGGACGATTTGATCCGTGCCGGCGAGGAAAAGGCGAAAATGGAACGCGAAGTGGAGCGAACCGCGGGTCTCGCCGCGCTCGGACAACTGGCGGCATCCGTTGCGCACGAGTTGCGGAACCCGTTGTCGTCTATCAAGGGTGCAGCTCAGTTCCTTCTCGCCGAGTTCGATGACGAAAGCGCACCCGTGACATCGGAGCAGATCGCCACCCTACGTGATTTTTTAGGGATCGTAGTGGACGAAGCAAACGGACTCGGCTCGCTGACGACCGATCTTTTAGAGTTCGCCCGCCCGACTCCGCCGGAGCGAACACGCCGCGATCTGCGCGAGATCGTGCAACATGAGATCGGATTTTTGACGCCCGAACTGGAACGACTGGGCGTTTCACGAATCGAGGAAGTCATCGCCCTGACAAACCCGGCGTGGGTAGAGGCGGACGGTCAGCAGATCGGCGGGGTCCTCCGAAACCTGCTCCTGAACGCGGCGCAAGCGATGACGACCGCCTCCGGCGTTTCGAGTAGCAATACGATCACGGTCACACTGCAACGCAGCACCGAGAACGCGCAACCCGTGTACGCGATTGTGGTCGAGGACAACGGTCCCGGCGTACCCGCGCCGCTTTTAACGCATCTCTGGGAGCCATTTTTCACCACCAAAGCGCGAGGACCCGGGTTGGGTCTCGCGCAAGTGAAGCGGACGGTGCTCGCACATAACGGCACCGTTCTTGTGGAAAACATCCGCACCGGGGGCGCACGGTTCCGGTTCACTTTGCCCGCGCTCGATGTACCCCGCGAACCGCGCCTGTCGTCCGCAATATTCCCATCTGTTACTGCCCTTTCAGGAGTTGCCCCAGCCAATGGCTATCACTCGTAGCACCGCCCGCGAACGGAGTGGAACGGAGCCCCAATCCGGCGGCGGTCGCGCCCCATACGCATTCGCCCCGTCGCCCGCCAAGCAAGCCGAGAGCGGAGCACAAGACATCGAACTCGCTTCGGAAGCGATCCTGCCGACGGGACCGACGGTCCTGATTGTGGATGATGAGCCGAATATCCGGCGGGTGTTGGCTGCGGTTCTGACCCGCGACGGTTACCAGGTGATTTTAGCCGATGGCGGCAAGGACGCGGTGAAGAAGGCGAAGAACGAGCCGATCCTCGATATTCTGATCACGGACTTTCTGATGCCGGATATGAACGGTCTGGAAACGCTGGAGGCGGTGCGCAAATATCACGGCGGCGTGCGGGCTTTGTTTATTTCCGGGCATGGGACGGTGCGCTCCGCAGTGGAAGCGATGCGCCTCGGGGCGTTCGACTATATCACCAAGCCGTTCGATGTCGAACAGGTGCGCGACACGGTGAAGCGTGCGTTGAAATCCGCGCCGCTGACCGCTCCGACGCAAATTTCGGCAAAGTCCACCGCCAAAGAGACGGTGACGAGCCTACGGGACACGGAAAACGCCCCGATTGTGCTCCCGTCCGGTGTGTCCATGATCGGGGATGCGCCCGCAACGCGCCTTCTACAGCGGCGACTCCTCGCCGCCGCCTCGTCCCGCGCCACCGTGCTACTTCTGGGCGAATCTGGGACCGGTAAAGAGGTCGCCGCGAAATTGATCCATGAAGCGTCGCCGCGCCGCCGGGGACCGTTCATCGCTGTGTCATGCGCCGCGCTCCCCGAAACCCTGTTGGAATCCGAACTGTTCGGGCATGAAAAGTCAGCGTTCACCGGGGCGGCGGGAGCAAAACCGGGGCGATTCGAACTGGCGGACGGTGGCACACTGTTTCTCGACGAGATCGGCGATATTCCGCATATCACGCAGGTGAAACTGCTCCGCGCCCTCCAGGAGCGGGAAATTTCGCGCATTGGCGGCATAAAAAGCATCAAGGTGGATGTACGCGTGGTCGGGGCGACCAACCGCGATCTGTGGCAGGCGGTGCAGGAAGGGTCGTTCCGTCTGGACCTGTATTATCGGCTTCACGTCGTCCCGGTGACACTCCCCCCGCTCCGGGAACGTGTCGAGGATATTCCCGCACTCGCCGGGTTCTTCCTAGACCGTTCCGCGAAGGAAAACGAACGCACATTCCCGGACGGCGTCGCCCCGGACGCTCTGGCGGTCCTTGCCGCGCACGACTGGCAGGGCAACATCCGCGAACTACAAAACGCCTTGGAATACGCGGTCGTCATGTCGCCCCCCGGTCGCCGCGACATCCAGGCAGACTCGTTGCCAGACCGGGTTTGCGGAAGGTAGTTCGGTGGTTTGGTGGCTGATACATCGTTTGCCCTAACCACCAAACACCTACTCCACTGGAGCCAGACGTCCGCCACTCGTGCGGCGCATATCCGGGGTGGGGGATTCGAGGCATTGTGGGCAGACGCCGTATAGCTCTAACTGATGCCGCTCGATTTTGAATCCGGTATCGCCTTCAAGCCGGTTGGTTAAGTCTTGCAGGTCGCATCCGTGAAAGTCTTCTACCTTGCCGCACTGCCGACACACGATATGGTGATGATGCGGACCCTCTTGCGACTCGTCCCGCTCATAGCGATAGTATCCCTGTCCGAATTCCACGCGGCGTACCAGACCAAGATCCACCAGAAGGTTGGCGAAGCGATACACGGTGACAAGGTTGATTTCCTCTTCGGGTTCCTCTTCCGGGTCGGGTTCAGGGTTCACGCGAGCGTGCAACTCCTGGATGGAGAGTGGCTCACGGGTTTCTGCGAGCATTCGAAGCAGGGCGCGGCGCGGCGCGGTGACACGGTACCCTTCTTCTTTCAAAACGTTGAGCATGCGAACGTATTCAGGGTGTCGAGGCATAACGACTGTATTCTACCACCGATTTGCAACAAGGGGGTGTTATTGCAAATCGGGTGCAGAATCTTAATCTGGGGAGCCGAAGCAGAGAGACACCTCCCGTATAATATCGGATGGGAAACCCTCTACGAGGAAGGTGAGCCGCTTTCGATCTCCGACATTTTCACTGGGTAGCACTTTTCGCAAATGCTTGCCTCCCGGAGTAGTCACCACAAGCGTATACGCATCCGTCTCCTTGCGAGGGAAATCGTCCGGCAAAAACACGTCCATGCGGTAGTCGTCCCAGTATTTGTGCATCGTAACCTCGTCTGGCACCTGGTACGGGGCGGAGAAAACTACCTCGTGTGGCATCGGGCGTAACAACTGTCGCGGGGTCCATTCGTCCCAACGAGCACGCACTATGGGAATCAGACGTGATGGAGTGTCTCCCCTCACCTGAATACGCTCGATCTTCTGCCGGACGGCAAGCGGGATCGGGAGTGGTCTCAGCACCGCCCGCCTGCCGCCCGGAACTGTATCCGGCACGGTAAGCGGGACGTCGGCGAAACGTACCCATCGGTAAGGCGTAAGGGTGACGCGCAGTGCGTCCGTGTTCCCTCGATCCAGCAACGTGGGGATTTTCGCGCGGATCTTCCGGGTTGTTGGAGAAACATAGACGACACTACTCCCGGCGGGAGTCGCCGTTCCCCAGGAATCTAATTTTTGGATGCGCAGAAGATACTGCCCGGCAACACGGGGGCGGCGGTCGGCGGGCAGCTCGATTTCCAGCGGAGTGTCCCAGGTATCGTAGGTGTTGCCGAGAACAAGTTTCGCGCCGATATGTAGCCCGATCTTGCCCGGAAGAGCGGATTGCGAAAGGGTGACGGTGTCGGAGGGCAGAGCGACCCCGGCGTAAAGATCGGTGGTCGTCTCCACCCGCGAGAAAAGCATCCAATTGCTAATCTTCGCTACCCGCCGGATGGTGTTGTTGCTCCATGTCTCGCCGCCGGTGTTTCTATCCCAGAATTGCGTTTCATCGCTCCAGGCGGCGACCGTGCCTAATTTTTGCAGGTCATCGGTGAACAACGCGCTCATCGGGGACTCGGGCAATCCCTCCATCTGAACCGCGAAACGATACGCCTTTATTCCTTCGGGAAGGTCGCCGATGTACCGGTCGCTGCTGCCTATCTGCTCCCGAAACAGGGGGGACTCCTCGGGCAACGTTGCGCTTCGTGGCTCCCAACCGGCGTAGCCACCCGGCACGGTGGTTCGCACTTCGACCAGTCGGGCGGAAAGGTTACCGTGCACAACTGCCTTGTCGTGCGCATCGGCGAGTTGAACCGGCGGAGCGGGGAGTGACGCGCTCAATAGTGTTGGGAATGTCACGATTTGACCGATGTCGCGTAGCAAAAATGGTATTGTTCCCACGACACAGATACCCAGCCATATGCTCCAACGTTTGGAAACTTGCATTTTTGTGCCTCCCTTTTTCGAGTCCGGCTGGTTGCATTATACCCGGAACACAACGCACGATGCCGGTTTTTCACAATATGGGGTATCCTCCGAACAATTATGCAACATCGAATATTGGGCAAAACGGGTATGAGCGTTTCCGTACTCGGCTTCGGCGGGGCGGAGATCGGATTCGAGAAACCGGACATAGAGGCGGTGAGCCGTCTTTTGAATGCCGCGATTGACGCGGGACTGAACGCGCTGGATACGGCGGAATGCTACTGGGCGGGTTCCGAGGAGACGGCGAGCGAACACCTGATTGGTCAGACTATCGCGCACCGACGAAGTGAGTATTTTCTGTTCACGAAATGCGGGCACGCGTCCGGGATTGATGCGCCGGACTGGTCGCCGCAACTGCTGACGCAAAGCCTTGATCGCAGCCTGAAGCGACTGCACACCGATTGCGTGGATTTGCTCCAACTACATACGTGCAACGCTGATGTTTTGCGGCAGGGTGATGTGATTACGGTATTACAACAGGCACGCGACGCCGGGAAAACACGCTTCATCGGCTACAGCGGCGACGGCGAGAACGCGAAATATGCTATCGAATCCGGGGCGTTCGACACGTTGCAAACGTCGGTGAATGTGATGGATCAGGAGTGCATTACCAAAACGCTCCCCCTCGCGGCGGAGAGGGATATGGGCGTGATCGCCAAGCGTCCGATTGCGAACGCGGTATGGCGTCACACCAGCGAAGCCGATGTTCCGGAGTATCGCAAATCGTACTGGGGGCGGATGCAAAAACTGGGCTATGACTTCCTGAAAACCGGCGACACCGACGCCATCACACGCACCGCACTTCGCTTCGCGCTGAGCGCACCCGGAGTAACGACAGCGATTGTCGGTACGAAAAACCCGGAGCGTTGGGCGCAAAACGCGGCACTCCTTGCCGATGGCGCGACACTTTCGGAAATGGAGTTCGCGGAGATTCGCGACCGCTGGCAACAGATCGCCGAACCGGATTGGGTCGGGCAGACTTAGGTGTTGGGTGATTGGGTTGTTAGGTGTTAGGGAGCCTGGCTTGTCGTATCGCCGTCGGTAACGGTTCAAGGAGCGGGGTACCCTGACACCCAACACCTACTCCCTGACCTCCGGCATTTGCGCCAGCAGTCGTCGCACTCGGGAACGGTCGCGGACTTGCTCGTGATACAGGACCTGTTCCGACAGGGGGAGCGCGGCGATTCCGGATTTGTCTCTGGGTTTTACCGGTAGTCCCGCCCGCAGTTTCGCCACGACACCGGGGTCAATAGTGCGCGGGAGTGGGAAGGGCAGATTTGCCATCCGTGCGGGATCGTATCGGTAGAGATGCGGGCGGATGGCGACCGTCGCGTCCAATAGCCAGACTTGTCGGTCCGCGAAGTGGTGTTGCAGGTTCGCGTTCTCGCCGGGGGAAAGGTATCGCGCCCAGACGATGCGTTGACCGGCTAAATCCGCACCGTTGTACACCCATTCCGCCGACGATCTGACGTTCGTCGCGCCGTAGTAGACCAGCACCAGATGTTTTCCGGGGATGCGCTCCAGAGTGGCATGTATCGGGCGGCGGTCCTGAATCATCCACTCCCATTCGTCGCCCGCGAAGAACGCCGTGCAGGAGAACGCCGACAATAGGTAGAGCAGAACGAACGCCCGCGAGACGGCAAGACCGATACGCCGGTTTCGCCCCGCCCGCAAGCGCAGGGTGCGGGTATATTGCCACGCCTTTACCCAGACAATAAGCACGAAACCACCGACCGGTGCGCCGTAATGCGGATTGATAAAGGTGCCGAGACAAATCACTCCCACAAACGCCGCCAAGCCGAATACGACATATCGCGTAATATCGCTCTTTCGCCCTGCGATAATCAAGCCGGGTAGAAGTAAAAACGCGGGGATGAACTTCAAAAAGTCGGTGAGCGGATGGGCGCGATTCGGGGTGTCCAGCCAATAAACGGACGGGTCGAAACACTGGAATGCCGACCGTGCCAACGTGTCCGCTTTGTCGCCGATGCCGCGCCAGATATTGCGCGGGGCGTCGCGCTCCCCCCAGTAGCCGTAGACGCTGGTATAGGCGTTTATGAAACGCATCGTGTCGTGCCGCAGTGTTTCCGGCACCTGCTTGACCTTCTGGAACAGGAACAGGGGCACGACGCCGTAGGTGTCTTCATGCACCGCATACGGCATCCGAAGCGGCTTTCCTGTCACGCGCACGTTGTAAGCGAGCATGAGCGTCGCAGTAACGGCAAGCACCGCTACTGCGGGGAGCAAAACACGCAGTAGCCATATTTTCGGCGCGGTACGCAACCCGTTCCACAGGACCGGCATGACAGGAAGCAGAACCAGTAACGCCGCAACTAATCCCTCGAACGGGCGACAGTTGGCGAGAAGAGCAAGGGCTGAGCCCGTTATCAGACCCTCGCCCCCCCCTTCCTTCCCGAGGTGGCGGGGGGCAGGGGCGAGCACTCCGCGCGAACGCATAAACAAACGCAACACCGCCCCGACCAGAAGCAGCCCGGCAAAGAGGGACAGGTTGCCTCCCCAGAACGATTGTGTCCACTTGAGTACGGCGGGATGCAGGATGGTAAATAGTGCTGCGAGAACGGCGACACGCCTGGGAACCAGCGGCAACAGTAGATACAACGCTCCGACGCAGACAAGACCCGCATTTATCCATAGCCCGACCGCCGGGTTGCCGCCCAGAACGATGCCGAGCGCGAGAAGCAACCCTTGCCCTGGCGGGTACTTACTCACATACGATGGCGTGACAATGATATGCAAAGCCTCGAAATGCGCACGAATGGCTTCCGGGAGCGCGGGGTTGGTCGCACGCCCACGGGCGAACGTGTCGGCGGCTAGCAGGTATGAGGCTTCGTCATGGATATGCGCCTCCGGTTGCCGAACGAGCAGATAAAGCGCGGCGGCAACCCCGAAACCCCAGACAAATAACAGGGCATAAAGTGCCGGAATCGGAAGCCGTGCCAAGCGATGCAAAGCGGACCCGGCAGGTACAAACAGGCGCGAACGCAAAAAACGTTGCCACGACGGAATCGGTAGCAAGGTCCCGGCAAGCAGAAGCGGCGCGGCGCAGAACGTGATCTCGTGAAAGGACATACAAGTGAAATGGGGCGATAGGACACGCCCCAAGTTCTACATACGGTGATATTGAGGGATTTATGCCCGGATGAATGCTTCCCGCTTGATGACTTCTACGGCTTCGTTGTCTATCGTCGGAAGGCGGGGACCGATGCGAGCGACAACCTGACCGGCGGCATACGAGGCGATTCGCCCGGTGACGGAAAGGGGTAGGTCCTGTGTCAGACCATACAGAATCCCGGCAGCGTACATATCGCCCGCGCCGGTTGTATCCAGTGCTGTCACGGGATACACCGGAATCCGAACGATCTCGGTCCCGCGTACCAATAGCGAACCGTCTTTGTCGGAAGTGACCGCCGCCAGTCCGCCAGTCATCGCGGCGAGCGCGAGCGCGGCGTCTTCAACGGTGTCGGTGTCCGTGATCGCCAGTGCTTCCTCCCGGTTGGCAAAAACAACGTCCACGTATTTGGTCAACAGTTCGAGAAACTCTCCCTTGTGCCGGTGCACACAGAACGGGTCCGACAGCGAGAACGACACTTTCACATCCCCGGCACGCTTCGCGGTCTCCATCGCGTGCAGAACCGCGTCCTTCTGAGTGTCGGTGTCCCACAAATACCCGGTGACATAGATATAGCGGGACGCCCGGATGTCGTCCTCGACCACGTCGGACGGTTCCAATTGCCGGGCTAAACCGAGATACGTTCCCATGGTGCGCTGGGCATCGGGAGTGATTAAAATCAGGCAGACGCCTGTCTCGCCGGAATCGCTCTCGCCGAGATTGGGTTGTACGCCCTGCTTCGCGAGTCCGTTTCGGTACGCGATCCCGTGCTCATCCGCACCGACGCGGGACGTAAACACCGCCGATCCGCCGAGTTGGGTGATGCCGATCATGGTATTGGCACCGCTTCCGCCCGACTCCGTATTGACAATGTGGCGGTACACCTGCGGCACAATCGCCTTTTGCTCGGCGTCGGAAAGGAGCGTCATGCCGCCCTTCGCCAACCCAACGGTGTTCAACATTTCGTCATTCACCTCGGCTTGTAGATCAAACAAGGCGTTACACATCCCGAATACATCAAAGCGTTTGCTCATGCCTCGTATGCTATCGTGCCAACGGAGTTTCAACCAGTAAATCGGGTTATCCGGTTGTCAGGTGGCTGGGACCGTCCCAGCCACCTGACAGCCTAACGTCGAAACTGTACCGAAGCCGCGTCGGATATTTGGTCCGAGACCGCTCCGACCGTGACAGCGGATAGCGTATACGAGACTTTCGTAATGCCCAGCGGTGCGCTCAGGGCGATTGCCGGAACTGTCCAGTTTCCGGACGCGTCCGCTTTGACTTCGCCCTCTGTCACCGTGCCGCCCGCTGGTAGAATGAGGAGCGTTCCGTCGTAGCGGAGCGAGTAGCGGACGGTCGCGCCCGGCTTCGCCGTTCCGGTTATCGTCACGCTTTCCCCTGCCGCGCCGTCCTGTTTCGGATTGGTGATCACCGGCTTTTCCGGCGCACCTGCCGCGATTGTCACCGGTTGCGCGGCGGCTAAAGTAGCCGTCTTCCCCGCTGCTGAGGTGAACGTAACGGTCGCCGGTGCCTCGCTTAGCGAGTCACCCTTCTTGATCGTGTAGCTTCCCGTGTAAACACCGGCTGGTTCCTCGCGCATCGCGCGATTAACAACAGACCCCCCGATACTGAATTGCGCCTTACCGCCTGGAGCGGCAGTCGCCTTCACCGTCACTTCGTCACCCGGCTCCAGAGTCTTGAGTTCCGGAGTCAGGGTCACGGTCTTGATCAGACTTTCGGTCGCCGTGAGAGTGAATGCCCACTCTTTGCGGCTCTCGTTGCCCGCGATGTCTTTCGTCACGACGGTCACCGCGTTCTTTGCCAGTGGCAAATCGGTGGTGGGGCGGTACGAGAAGAACGCATCCGTGACGGTTGCCGCACTGGTGACGTCCGCGCCGTTTATCAAAATACGTGTCCCTTCCTGATTGATGCCCGATCCGGCGTCCGTGTAGGTCCCGTAAATCAACGGCTTGCCTGGTGCCAGTGAGGCATTCGGGGCGGGCGAAAGGTTATCAAACTTGGGTCCGACGGAGTCAACATTGACCGCGTTGCCCGCTTGGATTATCGGTGCCGTTTTCGTTCCTACTTTAAGCGAACCTAGCAAGGACGCCCCATTAACAGTCAATCCCTTGGGAACCGTGAAAGCACCTTCGTACACCCCCGCCGCTGTTTCCTTCATGGCTACGGTTTTCGCTGCCACGATTCCCGGCACCGAGAACGACGCCGTGCCGCCGGGTGTTCCGCGAAGCGTAGCGGTCAAAACGTCCCCGCCGCGCAACGTGCGCGCGCCATCGTGGGTGAACGCGGTCACTTCGGGTGCGCCTGACGTGTTGACAGGGGTTTCCGCCGGTTCTCCATTGCCCGTGGAGGCGTTCTCGCCGGTGCTGATAATCACCGTCCGGCTTGCCGCCTGCCATTTAACCGCCGCGCCCAGTGCCTCGGAGACGAACCGGAGTGGAACCAGTGTCGTACCGTTCACCGCTTGCGCCGGCACCGCGAGAGTGCGTGCGGTCCCGTTGACCTGCGCCTGCGCGTCGCCGAGCCGCAGTTGTACCGTGGTCGCGCCGCGCACGGCGAGGATGGATTTCGTGCCGCCATCGTAGGCGACCGTCGCGCCCAACTTCTCAAACACGCCCCGGAGCGGCACCAGGACGTTTCCAAATTGTTGTACCGGTTTTTGCGCCCCGAACGCGACAATGTCGCCGTCCACGGTGACATTGATTCCCTGTGCGGCGACCGGTCCCGCAATAATCGCCGTGAGTGCCGTTACGGAGATGGCACCTGCTAAATTTCGTGTGTTCATTGTGATCACTTTCCGTCCCGTCGCGATCCGACAGGATCATTCCTTGTTCAATCAAATGGTTGTATAAAAGGTCGTTCAAACAGAAGACCATTTTTATCTGTACCCACAATGCAGCGAATTAACCCTTATTCGTGTGACACGGGCGAGGAGCGCGACTGAGCCGCAGGAAGGACGAGCAGTTTTGCTGCGGTATTACGGGCGATATAATAGTTGCGTGTTCCGCACAGGGCGTTTAACAAACCTGCCCCTGATGCCGACAAAGAAGAACTTATGATTAACCCAAGCAGCGAAACCGTTCGCTACCCCGACCTGTTTCAGGACATCGAAGCCAGGTGGCAAGCCCGCTGGCGCGACGCCGACATTTATCGCGCCGAGGAAAGTTCGTCCCGCCCCAAATACTACGTGCTGGACATGTTCCCGTATCCGTCCGGGTCCGGGCTTCACATCGGTCATTGCAAAAATTATGTCCCCGGCGATGTCGTCGCCCGCCTGATGAGTATGCGCGGGCGAAACGTGCTTCACCCGATGGGTTGGGACGCGTTCGG
>JACMIS010000171.1 GCA_014381035.1 Armatimonadota bacterium | reverse complement strand
TCGTGCGCCCGTGGAACGAGTTTTTCGCCGTGATGATGCCTGTTTTACTTTCGCGGATGCCGCGCCCCCGCTTGCGCGCGATCTTCAGCGCGGCTTCGTTCGCCTCTGCGCCCGAGTTGCAGAAGAACACCCGCTCGAAATCGGACAACTCGATCAAACGCCGCGCGAGTCGTGCCTGTGGCTCGGTCAGGTACAGGTTCGAGACATGCAGTAGTGTCGCCGCCTGTTCCTGCAACACGCGGGTCATATAGGGATGGCAATGCCCAACGGAACAAACCGCGATGCCTGCCAGCATGTCCAGATACCGCCGCCCCGCCGCGTCGTACAGGTACGCGCCCTCGCCCCGCGTGAAAGTGACGCCGAACCGGGCATAGGTCGTCATGACGTGGTCGGCGTCCCACTGGCGGGTCTGTTCCTCGCCGTTAGGCGATTCGACGTCCACGTTGTTACGCGGGTTGAAACCCACGTCTGTGGGCACTTCGTACCGGACGTCCTTCGGACGGAGTAAGGAGTCAGATTCAGTTGTCAGGGAAGATGTACTCATGGATTGTTTTTGTATCCGGCGCGGGTTCGTCAAATTGTTCGAGGATTTCTAAGAGATTGTTGTCGCAGTGCCGCTCTTTCTGATTATGTACGTAAGCGACGGCTTTATCGACCTGTGTGTACCACAGGCTGAAACATCCATATCCGTCTTGCCAGTGAAACGGCTCACTGTTTTCGGCGCGAATAGAGTTGTACAATTTACCGGACGCGCCCTTCGCCTGCTTGACCAGTTCCATCGGCATCCGATTCGCCGCCATCCGCACGACAATGTGTACATGGTCGAGCATTCCACCGATGGCGAGCACAGAACACCCCATCCCCTGCACTTCGCGAGCTATGCAACGGTGGATACGACGTTCAAACTCTGGCGTCAGCGTTTCCGCACGGTACTTCGTCGCCCAAACGAAATGCAAATATATCTCCACCCTGCTACGCCGCCGCGATAATGCCCCCTCCTCACGCATTTGCGTCCCCCTCCTGCATCCGTCCGAAGGACGTTCGGCACGAAGTGCCCACAGACGTGGGTTTCAACCCGCGTAACAGTGGCAACCCGCGTAACACCCCCGGAAATGCTACACCAAAAGCGGTCGATACCCCGTTTCCGCCGGTTTGACCATCGTACCGATCCCCGAGTCGGTAAATACCTCGATCAAAAGCGAGTGCGGCCTCCGTCCGTCAATGATGTGCGCTCGCGGGACGCCGTCCTCGACCGCCTCGCAACAGGCTTCTAACTTGGGGATCATGCCGGAATCGACGACGCCGGAGCGGACCAACTCGCGGGCGTCCGCCACGGTCGTTTCGGAGATCAGCGAGCCTTTGTCGGCGAAGTCGCGGTACAAGCCCTCAACGTCGGTGAGCAGGATCAGTTTTTCCGCCCGCACTGCGACCGCGATAGCCGCCGCCGCCGTGTCCGCGTTGACATTGTACGATTCGCCCCCGGAACCGATGGCGACGCTGGATATAACCGGGATGTAACCCGCCCCGGCGAGTGTCTGCAGTATCTCCGGGTTCGTCTTGTTTATCCGCCCGACGAACCCGATGTCGCCGCGGTCTGTCTCCCGCACGGCTTGCAACAGGTTCGCGTCCTTCCCCGACAGCCCGACGGCAAGACCGACGCCGTTCGCCTGACCGCCTTCCGCGTTGAGCAGCGCGACGATGTTCTTGTTCGTCTTGCCGGTCAGGACCATCTCGACGATCTCCATCGTTTCGGCGTCCGTGACACGTAGCCCGCCGACGAACTCCGGTTCTTTGCCCATCTTGCGCATCGCGTCCGACACTTCGGGACCGCCCCCGTGTACCAGGATCGGGTTAATGCCGACGTAGCGCATCAGCAGAACGTCGCGGACCACGGCGCGTTTCAACTCGTCGTCGATCATCGCGTTCCCGCCGTACTTGATGACGATAGTCTTCCCGCTAAACGTGCGGATATAGGGCAGGGCTTGTACCAGCAACTGCGCTTGTAAGTCAGGGTTTGTTTCGTTCATAATTTTCAACCATAAATCAAACGGATGACGGTATCTGTACACCAATCCAGCGCGTAAATGAATGAACTCATCGTTGCCAGCCAGAGGCACTCCAGGACGGCAGTAGAAACCGTCTGTTACCAACCAACCGGTTCGCGAACCGATAGCACTTCGTCTATTTCAACCCAGCCCCAACAGATCGGTGCGGACAGCGGGATGTTAAGTTCGCGCCACTCTTTGTTGGTCGTCCATCGGATTTGCCCTCGGAACTCTATGTCAAGTTCCGCATTGAATTTGCCATCGGCTTTTTCCCACACAGGGAACACTGCTTCGTAGAATGCTTTCTCGACTGCATCATTTCGATACAACCTTTCGCATGACAGATAGATTATAGGTACTCCGAACAGTGTCACGACGACAACCATGAACCCACCCGCCTCAGGAAGCAGGGTCATCAACGCGCGAAACGTAGATGCCTTTTGCATGATTCACCAGTTCCGGATGCAGGAACCGATCCCGCCGGTCAGCAAGGCGATCAAGCAGAACACGTAAAGTATGGCAGGAAGACCGAACCATGGTTCTTTCGACCAATGTAGTTCCTGAACCGAGATCACATCGTGTATAGCAACCTCCCAACGCCATGCGGGCAACGGAGTGGCATCCAGCAGATCTGCCGTCTCCCGCTCACTTTGTTTTCGCTGCTCGCGGGTGAAGTGTTTCTTGCGCATCGTGCCACGTATCCGTACCTCGAAAGTTTTGCCTAACGCTTTTTGCTCACCCGCTACGTCGACTGCGTCAATAGCCCGCCGTAATGCGAAGAGTGACCGCATCTCATCCGCGACGAAGCAATCCGTCACGAACGGGAAGCCCAGCGGCGCGGACCACACCCGATACAGCATCAGCAGAAGTCCGCCGTGAGTGTAAATCAGGGTGTGCGTTCGCGTCTCATCCATCTTGTGTCATTCTACGGCTTGCCTGCCGCCCATGCATCGACCGAACTTTGCAACGGCGGATACTCCCGCTTATTTCACGCTCTTCCCCAGCGTGTCACCGATTTCGTCTTCGGTATCCAGCGTCTTGATCAGTGTCGCCCGTCGTTCTTTCCACCGCGCCCGTAATCCTTCCATCCTCTCCCGGTAGCGGTCGTCAAGATCAGGGTCGGCGAGCATTTCGTCGGCGAGCAGGACGGCGCGATGGAAGTTCCCCGCCTTCGCCCAGCAAGACGCCGCGCTGAGTTGGTGGGTACGCATTTTGGGGATCAAGTTCGCGTCACGGCACGCCTGCGCGAGACGCTCCTCGATAGGCGCGACTTCGGCGAACTTAGCGACGACATCGTCCCATCGTTCATACGCCCGGTCCACCATGCTATACAGAAGTAGATTCGACTTGTAGATTTCCAGGTCGTCTAACTCTTTCCCGAGCGACGGGGACTCCATCCCCTGCTTGGTATCATCCCAAAGGCTCATATATTTCCCCCGGTGCGAGATGGAACGACACGATCATCCGCCGCAGCGTGAAACTGACTACGGCGACGAAGCCACCCACGCGTTGCTGACTGCCGAGCAGTTGCGCCACCTTTTCGCGATGCCGTGCTTCCAGAACGCCCTCTTCCTCGGTCATCGTGCCGCTCACTTCCAAACCGACCTCACGAACCGTATTCTGCCGGACCCAATAGTCAAAGCCGTCTCCTTCGTCAGCGACACGCCGCCAGACGATTCCGGCGTACAGGTTTCCCACTATGTTCGCGATACCGCACGCGGCAAGTTCGGTGATCACTTTTTCGCCGACGCCCAGCGGTTGGCGCGGTTCGCTGTCCGGGTTCCAGCGCAGTTTCAGGTCGCGCCGGACTTCGCCGGGCGTTTCTATGTCATGTAGCAACACCGTCACCATCGCCTCGTTGGTAGTCGTCATGGAGCGCAGGCGCGTGACAAGAAACGGCAGAAATATTGTCGCGTCTATCCTATGGCTGGCGAGTGCAATGCCTATCTGGACGACATCCGGCTCCCGTTCCTCTTCCATTTACGTATGATACTCCGCGTTTATCTTTACGTAATCATACGAGAAATCGCACGTGTAGAACCGCGCTTCGGCGTCCCCCGCGCCGAGGTCGACGTGGTTCGTGAGTTCCTTGACCGCCATCGCTTTCGACAGGGCGGGCGCGTCGAATTTGGTCGGGGTGCCGTGGG
>JACMIS010000170.1 GCA_014381035.1 Armatimonadota bacterium | reverse complement strand
TGACCAACCAGGTCCGCAACTTCGCCCAGGTGACGATAGCCATCGCGAACGGCGACCTTTCGCACAAAGTCACGGTAGGCACCGACGGCGAGATGCAGGAGTGGAAGGAAACCGTGAACGTCATGGTAGACCAGTTGAACGCCTTCGCCGGGGAGTTGATCCGTGTGTCACACGAGGTCGTGGACGACGGGCGGGCGGGCAGCTGGATGCAGGTGCCAGGCACTTCGGGCGTGTGGCAAAAACAGATCGAGAGCGTGAACGCGCTGGCGGCGAAGGCACAGCCCGCCGCGCCGTAACCTCCACAGTGGGCGGAACCCTTCAGCGTCCGCCCACTGCGACGACCGTTTCGTCCCCGGCGATGTTGCGCACTTTCAGGCGGAGCGGTTGCTTCGCACAGACGATCTTCGCGTCCCAGAAGGCTTTCGTTTTCACGCCGTCGCGGGTCACGAATCCTTTTTTATTGATCTTTATTTCGGCGTCGGAGTGCCATGCGCCTTCGGCGTTGGTACAGTCGAGACTGACCCATTCGATCAGTTCGAGACCATTGGGGCTGACCTGTATCGGTTTGAAGGGGGCTTTTTTCGGGGGCGGCGCGTCGCCTTCCGGTTCCGCGTCGTCAACCGCGTCGCTGTCGGTTTCAAGTAGGGACGTTTTCGCCTTGCCGGTCAAGCCTTTTTTCTGGTTGTACTCGTCTATTTTGGCTTGCAGGCGGTCGCTGGCAAAGTGCGTGATTTCCACTTCGTTCCCGCCCATTGCGTCGCGCTGGGTGTATTCGATTACATCATTGAGTACGACATCGTCGAGTATCTCTTTTAGGTCGCGCAGTTCGATTTCCACGCCGGAAAGGTTATTCTCCTTGATGAACTTTTTTACGGCAGGGCGGTCGTAAATATCGACGTAGTAGACGATGGCTTGCTTGATTCCGTCCGGCAGAGAGGGCAGGGCTTCCTGAATCACGCGGTTGACCAGCGGCACATCCAACACTTTGGTCTGGTGGTCAAGGAGGTTCGGCAGGTAGACCGGGACGACGCCGAGTTTGGAATCCGTGATCGCACCTTCCCAGAACTTGTCTAAGGCGTCCTCGTTTTTCAGCCCGACGATCAGGGTTTTGAGCTTGTCCATCGTCTGCACCGGGTTGCGAAACAGCGAAACGCCGTCCTGTATATCAAGCAACTGAAACGACGCGCCCACGGCTTGCAGTCGGTCGCGAGCGGTTTGGATGCTGTTGACGCCGACATCGACGTGGATAAAGCGGCGTTTTAGATCGTGCGCTACCTTCGCCGTGACACCACTCCCCCCGAAAAAGTCCGCGACAACCATGCCCTCGTTGGATGAAGCATTGATGATGCGTGATAAAAGGGCTTCGGGTTTTTGCGTAGAGTAATCAACCCGCTCTTCTGCTTGAGAGTTGACAGGAAAAATATCGTCCCAAAGTGATTGCGCAGGCATACCTTGTAGTTCGTCGAGGTAACGCTTAACACGAATCCCCTTTTTACTAGTGAACAACAATCGCCCTGCGTAATCCAATTTTGCCATTGTTTCTGGCGGACAACGCCAGTAGGAAGTAATTCCTTTGTACTCGTATGTATATCCGCGCCCACGGAGACCTTTGGCAGAAAGGTCATAATCCGCCCAGGACCGTTTCTGTCCGTCTGCCATTACATCGTAACGCTTAAAGCGTTCTTTGTATTCGTCTGTATATGGTTGATAAACTGTGTTAAATGTAAAATCGAGCGATAACGAATAGAAATATAGTGTGTCTACATTGACGCCGTATGTTTCAGAATCACTCCGTGCGGAAGTGCGCTTCCATATAATCTCGTCCATCAGCACCTTGACGTAATGCCCGATGTGCCAGTCCAAATGCACATAAATACTCCCCGTCTCGCTCATCACCGACTTGATCGCGGTCAGGTTCTCGAACATCCAGTTCAGGTAGTCTTCCTTGTTCCAGATGTCGCCGTACATCTTTTCCTCGAACGCCCGCAGTTCGTCGATCTCCAACTCCTGCTCCGCTTCCGCGAGTTCCGCCGCCTTCGCCGGGTTGCGCCGCAGGTACACTTTTTTGGCGTAGTCCGCCCCGGACGCGAACGGCGGGTCGATGTACACGAGGTCCAGCGCGACGCCGTTTTCCTTCAAATACGCGCACGCCGTAAGACACTCGCCGCGCAAAAGCAGGTTGCGGGATTTGTCGTCGCCGCCCACGGTTTCCGTCCGCGTTGTTTCGTACAGCGGTAGACCGCGCCGCAGATGATCCGCCGCCCGGTCGTTGCCGTTGTAGCGCAGGACGCGCCGGGTGCGTGTGATGTTGTCGAGGATGGCTTGCCCATCAATCGTGTTCGGGACGTAAGGAATGTACTTTACTGGCATAGAATTAATTGGTGAAAAAACGGAGTGCCGCGTCCCGCAGTTTACGGAGGTTGGCGTCGAGCGGGTCGGCGTCGGTGAGATACAGGTAATCGAAGCGGGCGTAGCCGAACTTGTCGTTGCTCATTGGCAAAAACTCGGACTCTACGAATTTTCGCCGTGCGACAAACTCGCGCTGGTCGGCGTAGCCCTTGCCCTTGGTTTCGACGATCAGGGCGCGGTAGATGGCACCGTTCCGGCGTTCTATCAGCAGGTAGTCTGGCGTGTACAAACCGACTTTGCTCCATCCATGCGCTACTCGCGCGTAACACATAATCCGAAACTCGGTCAGTTCGCCCTCGCCGTTGAAATACAGTTCGATCCCCATGTTTTCCAGTTCCGGCAGGGTGAGCGACTGTTGTAGAAAGTCCCACTCGAAGTCGCTGTCGAATTTGTACGGGAGGTATTGAAACGTGTAGTCCTTGCGCCGTACCGCCACGCTCGGGGCGGACGGGGTAGCCGCGAGCAAGCCGAGGTCGATTCCTTGCGCTTTGAGAAGTTCGCGCGCCTGTTCGTACTGCCCCTGTTGAGCGGCAATGAATTGGTCCGCCGATTGCCCGGCATCGTCCGCTTTGATTATGGCTTCCGC
Source organism: Armatimonadota bacterium (assembly GCA_014381035.1). Next base: position 2,566 of record JACMIS010000170.1, on the reverse strand, counting down.
ATCCGCCTCGCTTGGACATAGCCGTGCAGTAGCGGCGGCTATCGGCTTTAATTTCGTCGCGATGAGCAGATGCGCCTGCTTCCCGATCACGTCCGAGGTTGTCGTCAGTGTCCGCGCCGCGTGGAACGCGAGCCGAATTTCGGTTGCGATAGCCCCGCCGTCGAACAGCGCGTTGAAGCGGCGCGTCCCGCCGTCATCATACGTGATGGCGTCGAAGATCGGGCGCAGTTCGGCGGTGAAGCCGCGCAACGTTGGGAGTGAAACGCCCTCGAACGCGCCCTTGCTGATACCTAGCATCCAGACCGAAAAATCGGCGACTTCGCCCCGGTCGTCGTCCAGAAAGCGGCGCGACACGGCGTCGGTCTGGTTTAGGTCGCCAGTCGTGATCACGGCGTTGCGCCGGAACGGGGCGATATCCAGCGCAGCGAGCGTGATTCGTGGCGCGGCTTGTTCGATGGTCAGCGTGTCGTACCGGACGCGCAGTTCGTAAAAATCTACGGGTGGCAGTTTCAGAAAGTCCGCGCGGGAAAGCCGGGGGCGCATCGGTACGCCGTCGCCGCTTTTGCCGAGCCGGTTGATTGCGTCGATACTGGTTTGTTGCTCCTCGCGTAACTGCTTGTCCAGTATTTTGGCGTTGTCAGCGTTCAGCCAGATACCCGCCGTTTCTGTCCCGCCGTCCATTTGGCGCAAACAACGGCAACTGGTTTGTAACACCATGTTCGGGGGGCAGTCGCCTTTCTGGGACAGGATCACCCCGGTCAGACTGCGGCAGTCCCACCCCTCTTTGCCAATCTGAACCAGCAACACGATGCGTTTGCGCGACACGGGGAAGTCCAGCGAGCGGAACTCGGCTTCGGCGATCGCCGCGATCTTGTGTTTGGGGTTGCCCCGGTGGTACTTCAAAATGGCGTCGGGCGCGATCCCCATTTCGAGGAGCAGGGGATAAACGGACTCTTCCAGCCGGTCGATGCTGCCGCAATAGATGGCGAGTTTCGCGGTCTGCCCATCGGCATATTCCTTGTCGCCGTATTCCGACAGGAACGCCTCCACGCCGCGCCGGACGATGGCGTCCGATTCCAATTGCGCGAGGGTATGTACGGTCGGTTTTTTTAGGAATCGTTCGATGGCGCGGGTAAGTGGATAGTAAAAAACCGTGTTCGTGATCTGTGAGAACTTTAGCGAAACGCCGTCGCCGACGTTGACCGTCTCCGCCGAAGACAGATACGGTGTGCCGGAGAAACCGAGTACGCCGACGATGTTTCCGGTCGCGTTCCAGTTGTTGACGACCTGCCGCAGTTTGATGTCGTCCGTCGCCGCGTGATGTACCTCGTCGATCAAAATCTGCACGTCGGGAATCTTGCCGATTAGGTTCCGCAGTTCGTTCGCCGCCCTATCCCTCTCATCCTCGGTCTGCTCGAACAACCCGTTTTCGTCGAACTTCACCTTGTCGAGAATAACTTTTTCTGCGTTCGTCACCATGACCAGCCCCATCAAATCCGCGAAAGGCTGATGTTGGCTGATCTTTTGAGCGTTCGGGTTTCTTGCTTGATTGCTTCTACTGGCGGATTTCGGCTGGTCGAGCAGTTCGAACTTGATCAGGGCGCGTATCGCACTCGCCGCCGGTTCCGGCAGAGCGTTGTGCGGGTCGAAATTCTCAATCGTTCGCAGGCTCGGCATGATGGACGACTTCAGCCCGGACGGCGCGAGCAGGATGAAATTGTGGGCGAAGGCTTTGTTATCCGGCTCGTTCCGCGCGAAGTACAGATCGAGGTAAATAAACGCCGCCATCAGGAACGTTTTCCCCGCCCCCATCGGCAGACTAAACAGGTAGTCGGGTTACTCCACTCCGTAGAAAAGCTGCTTAACCACCGTGTCGCAACGGATTCCGGCGGCGTGGTCAAGGAGGTGCCGTTCCAGGCTCGGCAGGAGCGTCTTTGCACCGCCGTCCGCTTTCAGGCGGGAAAACTGAAAAAGGGCAAGTGCCGCCGGGTCGGTCTGAAAAAGTGTACGCGTCTCCTCGCTAATGTGCAGGCGCGATAAATCCTCGCTCGGCAAAAGGGAGCCGCCGCATAGCAACGCCGACAGTGGGCGGTTGCCGCCTTCGATCTTCAGGAAAAGGTACGTTTTGATCGCTTCGATCTGCGCGTCGCGGAAGAAGTTTACGGACTCAATGTGTCCGATGATCCCCCGAACCGGGCAGTCCTCCCACTGAAACCAGTCCCGCACGCGTGCCGCTATAAGATCGTGAATCACGGGGCATTGTTAAACGGCGGTGCCGTGTTTTCCTGCCCGCTTGGTGAATTCTCCGCGAAACCGCCGCCTACCACGGGCAGGGCGCGTAATCTTTCAGGAATCGACCGGCGAACGGTTCCTCGGCGTTGTTGATGCCCTGCGCGACCGGGTGGTAGATGCGCGCCATGCCGTCCACGATGTCGAGTGGGGCGAAGAAGCCGCGCTCTTCCTGAATCTTTTCGCGCTTCGCGGCGGGGTTCTCGTCCGTGACCCAGCCGGTGTCCACACTGTTCATATAAATGCCGTCGCGGGCGTAATCCGCCCCGGACGTGCG
>JACMIS010000169.1 GCA_014381035.1 Armatimonadota bacterium | reverse complement strand
GTTTCAAACGAGACCGTGTAACGCGCGGTTCCGGAGAAGGCGCGGAGCGATTTGCTGTCGTCCGCTTCCCAGGTCGTCCAATCGGAAAGGGCGGGTAGCGGACGCGATGACGGTAATATCGGACCGCCCGCGACAAACGCAACCTTCCAACCGTCCTTCAGTGAGCATGCGGTACCGGCGGGTCGGGTGTACCGCCAGTCGGTTTCCCGTGTTACGGAACCGCTCGCATCGAGAATCAGACTGCTTCCGGCGGGAATCTCCAGGTATACCGAGGTTCGTCCGCTTCCGTCTACGCGGACCGCGCCGGTGCCATTTCCGCCGCGCATCGGGTCATGCAGGGTGACGGTTCGCGCCGCTTTTGTCAAAGGCATCCAGCCCGAAACATTTGTCGTGCCGGGGTTCGCGAGAAAATAGAGCCATCCGGTATCCGTGCGTCGCCGGATAAATTCGATACCGAAGTCGGTTATGGTTTCGCGTTCGACACCCGCTTTTGTCAGGAGGGATTCCAGATCGTTATCCCGTGCGAATCCCGGCGCGGCGGAAAGTGAGTTTTGCGCCTGATAGAGCCGCGCCCGCCGTCCGGGCAGGTCCGATAAGCCCGGTACATCCGTTAGGAGATCGTCCGCGAACAATATACAGGCACCGGATTTCGCCAGTGCCGCGATCCGTCCCAGTGTGTCTGGGGGCATGTGACGACACCCGACAATCAACAGGGCGCGATACGTCCCCTCGTGCGCTGCCGTGAGGTCGCCACTCTCGGCAACGTGAACCTGCTCGATCAGTTGCTTGTCCGACACCATGTCGAACGTCCAGCCGCGCTCCACCAATCGGTTTGCCGCCCCGGTGAATTCGAGCAGATTGCCGCGTAGCCACGTCGCCGTTCGCCCGACGGTCAGGAACTGTAACAGATCGTGTGCCCCCGCCTCGCCCGCGATTAGGTCATAGAAGGGGAAATATAACAAGAGATCGTTTCCGGGTCGTCCCGCCTGCAAGAAGGATTGACACCGGGTTATGTACGCGTTCAGCGCGGGCAAATCGCGCCAGAACGGGTTGCTCGGGGCGCAGTGCGTCGTCGCATAGAACAGCCAGCCGGGCCATTCGGCGTCTTCCGGCGAGAACGGGGTTCCATGAAAGAAAAGATGGTTTATCCCGAGCGTGAAGAGCGTGTCCACCTCAGCTTTCATCTGCTCCAGAGTGACGTGACCGTGTTCGCCGAGCCACGTGAACGATTCCGAGGAGCACAGAGGACGCCCCGCGACATGCGCCGCACTGGACGCCATGCGGCAGACCAGCCCTTCTTCTTCGGTGCCGAAATCCGGCGGCAGTTCGCGGAGACGGTCCAATCCCCCCAGTGTCAGTCGCGCGGGACCGAACACCTCGGTCTCGGGAATGTCAGCGGCGGCATAGCAATCGAGTAAATTGCCCGGCGAACCATGCGCCTGGTTACGGATCGCCGTGCCGTGTCCGTTTCTTGCCCAATCGCCGAATATTTCCAGGAAAGATTGCAGGGTGATTTCGTGAATAGTTTCCCGGTAATCTGAGCGCACCCGGCGTACAGTATCGGGATCACCGTCTCCCGCAAAGTGTTGCAAATGCTCCTGCAAATCGTAGCCGCGTCGCCAGGAAAACTCCAACAAAATCTCCGGGGTCGTGTTCGCACCGAACACTTCCCAGGAATCGTTGAAGAAACAACGCGGTCGCAGATCATCAGGTAATACCGCGAATGCCGTATCGAAAGCCGCGAAATAGCGTCGCACTGCGTCCGCATCGAACGGGTTGAGGACATTGCCTTCACCGCCGGGTGCGGCACGCTTCACCTGTTGCCCCGTCGGAGCAAGGAAGAGTGCGTATCGCTTTCCATCAGACTCTTGCTCCGCGAGAAGTTTTGCCGAGGGCTTCCGACTGCTTCGCGTCTCACCGCCTACGGCACGTTTCTCCATCCAAATCTGTTGCGCGGCATCGTCTTCCTTTACCCAGGGACCGCCGAAGGGCCAACCGGTACCGGCAATGAGATCAACGCCAAGGTGCATTCGGCGTGCCTCCTGTACCGTGAACGCAAAAAGCTCTACCCAGCGTGGTGACAGAAAGGCGACGGACTGCGCCTCATTCCCGGTCACGCCATAAATAGGGCTGATTTCGACGCCGCCGAAGCCCGCGTGACGAAATTTTTCCAACGAGGAAGTAATCTCGGTTTCGGACAGTGCGCTCCCCAGCCACCACCAGCGTGTCCAGGGACGTGTTTCGTCCCCCGCATCTTTTTGTGTCGAATCGTAAACCATCCGTTGTTTTACCGCGAAACGGGACGAACCGAGAAATCCGGTCAGACTTCCCGATTCGTCCCGTGTTTGCAAGGGCTGAGAACTCCGGTTCTGAACAAGTCACGAAAGCTTGCCCTAATGTCTTACAGCGGGCTGAAAGTGAGTATGATCCCCGATGACTCCGTTCCTGCGGCACGGGTGTTCGTTTGCGCGTTCGTCTTCACTTGCGCGATCGCACCGGTGGACACGGTTCGTCCACGGCACCACTTCGCATGCCCGTCCGCGCAGAGGAAGTTCGACCCTTCGGAGTGGCGTGCTTTCCCGAATCGCTGGACGGTATTAGTAGCGGGGTTCCGCTCTGGAACGCCGATGGGACCGGTCCGGTATTGACCGCGTACCAGCCCGCCCGCACTACCACCCGTGGCAACGATGGGACCATGGGCGGCGGGGGCGCGGTCGTCCACCGGGGTTTGATCCCGCACGAACCCGTCGTTTCCGGAAACCTCGATCAAGGCGCAGGTCATCGCAGGCTTGGTCAGTTTGGCGTCTTCGATCAGGGCAAGGTTCGCGTTCATGGCGTACGACATGACCACGTTGTTCTGAATGAGGGGGTTAGTCGGGGGTTCCGTTTCGTCGCTCGGGCATTTGAACAACTGGGCGGCTTTGACGTACGGGAACACCTGTTGCGCCCAGCCGATACCGGTATGAAAGACGACACCGGTGGACGAGGTGGTGGTCCGCCCGCAGGGCCAGGTCTCGTCGTAGTCCTGGACGTACTGCATGATCGCCAGCCCGATCTGCCTTTCGTTCGACAGACAGGCCGTCGAGCGTGCCTTTTCCCTTGCCTGGGCGAAAACGGGGAAAAGAATCGCAGCAAGGATTGCTATTATCGCTATAACTACAAGCAATTCGATCAATGTAAATGCTGTCATCCGTGACGACGCGTTGTAAAGGTTGATACGTTTTGACATTAGGACTTCTCCATCCGGTGTAATTTTATCGGCTACGATAAACCTCATAAATGAGGTATTTTAATGCGAACGATGCGGGAACCCTGTCGGTCGTCAGGTCTACATCGAACGGCTTCGGTACATTTTCAAGTGAATCTCAAATTCACTTAATAGCGGGGCTTCGCGAAGAAAATCCGCGGACAATAAACGACGGCGTGCTTCTCGTGAGAGATCTGGCGGAAGGGTATTCAACCCGCCTACCCATTACCCCTGGTCCTGATTTCGGCATCTTCGTCACCAGAATTGTCTTCCTCGTTGAGACACAGCCTTCGTTCACTGTCACTCCACTGTTGTCGTGCTGTCACGTAGCACTAAATCTCCCTTGATTACCTGCTTGCGCGGCGCGTACACTGCGTCATCATTCGGTCCACTTGCTTCTTCCTCAAGCCGCTGCATCAGGAGTTCGACCACTGTCTGTGCAATTTTTTGCGTCGGTTGCGTCATGCTAGTTAGCGGCACCGGGCAATAAGCGGCAATGGGTTGGTTGTCGTGTCCGACTACACTCAAATCCTTCGGAATCCGCACGCCTGCCCGCATCACCTCGACCATGAACGCCAGAGCGACGTAATCGTTAACTATCGTGATTGCAGTCGGGCGCTCCGCCATTTGGAGGAATCGCGCCGCCATCTCCGCGCCGCCGGTCTCGTAGGTGCCAGTACGGAAAAACCACTCATCGCGGAATGGTACATTGAACTCTTCAAGGGCACGTCGGAAGCCGTTCAAACGGTATCCTTGCGGGTCCCATGCCCCCCCTGCGATCTCCGACATCGCAATCCCGATACGACGGTGCCCTTTTTCCAGGATGTGACGGGCGGCGTGATAGGCGTTGTCCTCGCGGTCGAAGATAACCCGGTCGCACGATAGCGGAATCGGTGTGTCATACGAAACAACGATGCCCCCATTGCTCTGGTAGGTTTCCAACTCGGTCAACACCGCCGAATGAACCCGTTGCGCGGCACAGATTACCGCTCGCGGGCGCTGCCGACAGAGTTGTCGCACCTGCGCCGCCTGAGATCTTCCGTCGCCCAGATCGTTCTTGTTCCCCGTGCTGATCGGGTCGTAGCAAGTGTAGATCGGCACTTCCAGAGAGCGGGCGGCAAGTGCTTTTTGAATCAGCAGTATTTTTTCCGTGGCTAACCCGACATCAAGCACCCCACTGAAAATACAGACCATAGACGCGCCGTCACCGGAGGCGAGTCGCTGCGCGATAGGGTTCGGTTCGTAACCGATTTCCCGGGCGGCGGAAAGGACCTGCTGACGCGTTTCCGCGGAGATGGTGCCCTTGCCGGAAAGTGCCAGGGAGACGGTAGACTTGTGCATACCGAGTCGTCCCGCAACATCTTTCAGGGTGGGTGTTTTTCGCATCATCTCGCTCGCTTCGTTTCGTGACATCATCGCCAGCCGGTTTATAAACATCAATCAACCGGTTTATGCACCATTGTAGCACGAATTTTCAAAAAATAAACCGGTTGATAAAATATTTCAAAACTTTTTTCTCCGCCTTATTATCGTTGCGTCTCCAGGGAGGTTGCTATCTGATCCAGCGCGTAGTCGATCTGGACAGGCTCGATTATCAACGGGGGCACAAATTCAAGAATGTCACCGGGGCCCGCCGGGAGCACGATCAACCCGCGCTGAAGCAGGTCGTATACCAGGCGTAGTGCGGTCTCCCTGTGCGAGAACCGCAGCCCCAGCATCAAGCCGCGCCCGCGGACTTCGGCGATAACGTCAGGGAAACGCTCCTGGAGTTCTGTCAACCGTGCCTTGAAATAAGCCCCCGTAGTTTTCGCGAGGCGGGGCAAACCGAGACGTTCGATCTCGCCTATCGCCGCGAGCGACGCCGCACAGGCGAGCGGGTGCCCCAAAAATGTGGACGTGTGCAGAGCTTCGCCGGTAGATTCACCCCACGCTCGCGCGATCCGGGGGCGCATCGCACATGCCGACATCGGGAATCCGCCCCCCATCGCTTTGCCCATACACAGAATGTCCGGGATGACACCGTCTGCGTCGCACGCCCACCAATCGCCTGTGCGCCCCCACCCGGTGAAGATTTCATCGGCGATGAGTAACATTTCGTAGCGGTCGCAGAGCTCGCGCAAGCCCGCCATCCAGCCCGGCGGCGGCTCGATAATCCCGCCGCGCCCTTGCACTGGTTCCACGATCACCGCGCCAAGCGTGTCCCGGTGTTCACGGAACGCGGCTTCCACGAACGACAAACACGCCCTGTTGCAGGCAGTGCCGCAGGAGAGTGTGCATTCGCGTGGTTCACAATACGGGATATGTCGCCCGAATGTCGGCACCTGCCCGGAAAACGGTTCCCGAAAATCGGCGCGTTCCGTCACGGCGAGTGCGCCCATGGTTAAGCCATGATAGCCGGAACGGAACGCCAATACTCCCGGCTTGCCGGTAAAAAGTCGCGCCGATTTCAGTGCGGCTTCTACCGCATCGCCGCCATTCAATCCGAAAATCACGAAGCCCAGATCGCCCGGGGTGCACGCGGCGATCTTTTCCGCAAGTCGCACCTTTACGCCGGACGGGTGTACATCTCCCATCCCGTGTATCAACGTCGCGGCTTGATTCTGGATCGCTTCTACGACACGACGGTTTCCGTGTCCGACCGCCGCAACCCCGAACGCCGCGGTCAAGTCCAGGTAGGTGTTTCCGTCGGCGTCCGTGACAAGGCAACCATTCGCGCTCTCCCAGAACACCGGAAAGCGGCGCAACGGGTCTAAAAATGTGATATTCGGGTTCTCACTGTTGCGCAAATGCTCGGCGAGGGCGAGTGATTTCGGACCGGGAATCGCGGTTCTTCGTTCGGGTAGCATGACCCGTAATTGTACCGCTTTTGCCGAATTCCCATCGGAGGCTGTATACTAACGGCGGCGACATCGGCACCCCCCCATTGCTTCGCTTCGTGGCGAAGAACGACACGTCGTTTATGTCGGCACGAATGTTGCAGACAATTGGTGAAACGGGAACCATTCATAGTGCCTTCACAGTATGATTACGACGGTAGTCAAGACGATACAATTGCAAACGAGGCGGATAGTCGCACCCCCTCCGGGCGACGGCGGACACGGGTATTCATATCGCCCGTCTCACAAGAGACTTCTGCGATGCCTTGGCAAGAATCCGAGACAGCGCGGGCCGGGTCCAACGCATACGAGCCCCGTAGACCGAAACCCGCAAGCAGTAGCGGTAACCGACGGACCGCTTCAACAACCGGTAAAGGGATAAGCAACAGCATGAAACGAATGGTGACGGTGGGAATCGTCGCAGGCATCCTGGGCGTATTCGCATTGTTCGCCGGGAAAGCGTTACAAGTCGGTCAGCAATTGGGCGGCAAGGAAGGAATTATCGGCACCTGGACCGGTATTCAAGATCCCCTCAGCAAATTTCCCGCGAACGCACAACGCGTTAATATCCTGCTCATCGGCAAAGACTATAACCACACCAACAAGGGAATTCTTTACACAAAAGCATCCCGCTCGGATACTTTGATCGTTTTCTCGCTGGACCTGCACAACAAAACCGTTTCCGCCCTGTCCATTCCTCGCGATACCTATGTCGCTGAGCGGCGCGGCAAAATCAACGCCGCTTTCGCCCAGGGCGGCGCGACGATGGCGGTAGACACGGTCGGGAAACTGCTCGGCGTGACTCCCGAATATTACATTGCTTTAAAGCCAGATGGCGTGAAACAATTAGTGGATGAAATCGGGGGGGTGGAAGTCACCGCGCTTGATGCCATGAAATACGATGACAACTGGGGCGGTCTACACATTGATCTTCCGGAAGGGACATACACCATCAATGGCGATCAGGCAGTAGGCTACACACGTTTTCGCAAGTCCAACGACGGTGCGGCCCGTTCCAAAGAGGAAGGCGACGTGCGTCGGATGGCACGCCAGCAAAACCTCGTGCGGGCGATGATCGCGAAAGCAAAAAATCCAGCGATACTGATGCGTGCAAACAGTCTGGTGGAGGTAGCCTTTAACCAGGTAGAAACAAATCTGAGTCAGACACAACTCCTCGCACTCGCTACCATTTTCCGCGAAACTGAACCGGATAAGATCACTTCCGCTTCCCTGATCGGCCAGGATGGGCGCGAAGGCGGTTTGTATGTATTCAAGCCGGACACGGACAAAACCCAGTATCTCGTCGATTGGCTTTTGCGCGGCGATCAAGGGGCAGCCAACGCGCTTACCGTGGTCGCCGTGCAAAACGGCACAAAAATCAAAGGCGCGGCACGGCGCCTCGCGGAATCGCTGAAAGATAACGGTTTCGATGCCCATCCCGATGGCAACGCTCCGAAACCAGTCGGCGACACT
>JACMIS010000019.1 GCA_014381035.1 Armatimonadota bacterium | reverse complement strand
TCCTCCTCGGCACGAGTGGGAACCCACCCCCGACGGCGGACTACCCGCCGATAGCCCGCACCGCTTCCGCGCACCGCTCGCAGATGTCGCGGAACAGTGGATATTTCCAACCGAGGCACGGGAAAAATACGTTGCGGTATACTTTCGTTATGGAAACGCTGACAGAAAAAATATCGTTCGAGGAAACAGGGTTTGAGGATACCGTACGGCGCGGCCTCGCCATCTATGACGAGCGCCTGAAGGCGATTCTCGAGCCGACATACAACGGGAAGGCGGTGGCTATCAACGTCGAAACCGGCGAGTACGTTGTCGCGGACGACCTACCCGATGCCCGCCGACTATTGCGCGAAAAGTACCCGACTCCTCACGGCGTCTCATTGACTATCGGACCCGAAACTGACCCGGTGATGTTGTCTCGTGTCATGGTGGGCCGTAAACCGATGCGGCGCAATCCGTCGTGAGCGGACGCGAGATCGGCGTTTTCCGCGCCAAAATGCCCCGTGTCGAAGTCGCGTTGCCTGCAGACGGCGAGAGTCTCGCGGTGGAGTTCGTTTTGGACACCGGTTTCAATGGCGATCTGGCACTCCCGCAACGGGTGGTACAACGACTTTGCGCAACGATGCAGCCAGCGCAGTTACACCGGATGGCGAACGGCGATGTGTTCACTACACCGACCTATCTGTTGGATATTCCTTGGCTCGGGCGCACCCGCACGGTGGAGGTGATCGCGCTGGAAGGCAATCCTCTCCTCGGCACGGGTTTGCTACTCGGCACACAAATCACCATTGACGCCGTCGCGGGCGGCGAAGTGATCATCGAATGGATGTGACGCCCACTCGCGCAATAATAATCAATCGCAACCTTTCCCCTGCCCGCTTCGTATTTTCTGTCGGGACGATGCCGTGACTGTGCAAGTATCCCGGAGGAGAAACGATGCCCGGATACGGAATCAGTTATTTTGGTAGCCCCGGCGAAAAACCCGCCTATCCTAACGCTACACCGCTTCACCTTGCCGCCTTCGACGGCGACACCGAAACCACCCAGAGGCTTCTCGCCGAAGGTAGCGATCCCGATGCCCGTGCCAGTCGGGGCGAGACGCCGTTACTACTCGCATCGATGAACGGTCATACCGGGGTAGTGCGGGCATTGATCAAGTACGGCGCGGACAGCAACCTGCTACCGGACGAAGGTCACTCCGCGTTGCGGTCGGCTATCCGTGGCGGTCACTCCGATATTGTCCGGCTCCTCCTCGCTCGCGGTGCCAACCCGAACGCCAAACCTGCCGCGAAATCGGTATCTGCGGAGGAGTGGGCGAAATCACACGAACAGATGCGTGCTTCCACGGAAAAGATGGAGCGGGCGATGAGTGCCCTCGGCGTGGAAGAGTCCGGCGCGAGCGACATTCTGGACGACGTGTTCTCCGAGGTGCCGCCGAAACCACCCGAGGAGCCTGCGGGTTCCGGTCCCTTTCAATGTGCGCGGATGGCGGTCGCCAGCGGCAACACAGAGACTTTGCGGGCGGTTTTAGAAGCCGGATTCTCGCCGGACCCGCCTGCCGGGATGGAGTTTTCCTCGTCTCTGCTGGACTTCGCCTGCACATTCGGCGAGGGTATAGAGATGGTGGACCTCCTGCTCCAACACGGTGCCGATCCTAATGGCGGCGACCAGAACACGGGTCCGCTCCTGACGGCAGTGATAGCAGGAAACCTGCCGTTCGCCCGGCGGTTGATCGAAGCGGGCGCACGCACCGACGGGTTCGCCATGGGGCTTCTGTCTGCCGCGGTGACGCGGGAGAACGAGGAGATGGTAACGTTCCTGCTTGATCGGGGCATCGGCGTCGACGACTCAACCGCCGAGCTATTAGCCAATATTGGTAGGCACCTCGAGATCGTCGACCGGATACGGCACAAGCGTGGTACGGCGTGGCTCGATGCGGTGAAAGCCGGTGACATCGAGGCGGTGCGTGACGCCCTGGTGGCTGGCGCAGACGTTCACGCCGCGCGTCAACACGACGGCACGGCGTTGGAGATCGCCGCCGGTGCGGGAAACGCCGCGATGGTATCCCTCCTTCTCGGACACGGTGCGGACCCGAACCGGACGGGCGATTCGGGCATCTCCTCACTTCACGAGGCGGCGATCTCGGGCAGCGCTGAGGTGACCCAACTCCTCCTCGACGGCGGGGTGAACGTTCACGCCACGAACCGGTGGGGCATGACGGCGTTGCACTACGCCGCGACGAAATCTGCCTCGTCGGTCGCCGACCTGTTGATTGCTCGCGGTGCCCGTCTGAGTTCTGTGGAAGCCGTTTATCTGAAGCGTTTCGATGACGCGGAGCGGTTCTGGTCGAACGGAACCCCGGTCAACTACACTAACGAATCCGGTGCCACCGCGCTCCACGCCGCAGTAGCCATCGGTGATTTCGTGCTTGCCGCGTCGCTACTGGATCAGGGGGCAGAAGTGGACGCCTGTGACAAAGGGGACCAAACGCCACTCCTGCTTGCCATCGTGGCGGAAAACATCGGAATGGTACGACTGCTCCTCGAACGTGGCGCGAACCCCGCCGGGACAGACGAAATGCGCAAGACCCCGCTCTCCCGCGCCTGCATGACATGGAATGAGCCGATAGCACGGCTACTACTCGAAAACGGCGCACCGCTCGAACAACCCGCGCCGCCACACCTCATTCACCCGGAGCCGCCCAAATCGCCGATGGCGGAAGGGATACGAGCGGACGTAGAGAAGGAGAGAAAAGAGGCGGCACAGATCCTTCCCGACCTTCTCGCGACACACCAGAGTATTCGTGAACGGGGCATCACCGAGATCGCCGCCTGGAACGATGACTCCCGCCTCTGGGGGACGATTCGCACGCTTCTGGAGTTCGGTGCCGACCCGAACAGTGCCGATAGGGCAGGCAACAGCCTGCTAGTGTTCCTGATAGAATCCGACGCCCCCGACGATCTGATCTGCTACGCTCTCGCCAAAGGGGCGTCCCCAAACCCCGCCGGTTCGTTCCGAAAAGTGTCGCTGATCGCCGCGATTGGCAAGGAGAATATCAGCGTTGTTGCTGCGTTACTGGAAGCCGGGGCGAACCCGAACGGGGGCGCGGTATTGGAAAGTCCACTTCAGATAGCCCGGGATCGTGGTCTCGACGAAATCGTCACTCTCCTGGAAAGCCACGGCGCGTCCGACGAGAAGCGTCAGGCGATCCTCGCCGAACTCGACGAAGGGTCCCGTATATTCCTCCGCCCGGCGACCGAGGTAGGATTACCACCCTCCCCGGCCGTCCCCCCCGCCAGCATCGGCAAACCCGCCTTGCCACACTTCGATTTTGGCACGATGCGGGATCAGATGCGGACGCGACGCGGCGATGAACTCAACGAGCGACGCCGTCAGTTGGAGGAAGAGGTCCGTACCGCCGAGGTGCGAGGAGGGTAATACCGATTCTGACAGATCGGTTTGCTGAATCCATCCGCCGTTCGTGGGGATTCGTCCCCACGAACGGTTGAGAGGGAGTGTTTGTCCCTACCCGCCGATAGCCCGCACCGCTTCCGCGCACCGCTCGCAGATGTCGCGGAACAGCGGGTCGCGCCCGATGTCACGCTTCACCAGCCAGCAGCGCGGGCACTTCGACCCGACCGCGCCCCCGACCTCGATTCGCTCCGCGCCGGTTTCCGCTTCGCGCGATACCTCGGACACGCCGAACAGCATCGCCAGGTCCTCGTTCGTGAAGCGGTTCGTCGCCGCAAAATCGCCGACCAGCGTAACGCGGGTTTCGAGCGACTTTTTCATCCCCTTGTTTTTCGCGTCTTCCAGTGCTTTATTGACCCGGTCGCGAACGGCGAAGAACGCTCCCCAGGACGCGGCTAAGTCGTCGTTCAGGAACGCTTCGTCCGGCACCGGGAACGGTGCGAGTTCGACCGACGGGTATTCCTCTTTCGC
>JACMIS010000168.1 GCA_014381035.1 Armatimonadota bacterium | reverse complement strand
GCAGATCGGTCACGGAAAACGTGATGTGGTTGATGCCTTTGATTTGCATAGCCTGGTCCTGTGGGGGCGCGCCCCGTTCGTGGGCAGCGTGAGCAGCGTGAGCAGAATGACGCGATTCCTATCCGGTACCTCAAAACTACCCTGGAGTTGAATCGCACCCAAATAGTATACACAAAGAAGGGAGATCGATGCGCCCTTGACAATTCAGACAGTTGCTTTTCTCGCCATGTTCGATTTGTGGAAGCAGAGGGCAATAATTAGTATGCCAATTTTTGAGTCACCAGGTGCTGTCGGTAGTAAACATGCCACCACCCCTTGTTAACTCGTCTACTCTTCCCAGTGGATGGCGTCGTCCGGGACAGAGGCACACATAGGTCCACCACCCTTCCCCAATAGGGAGAGGCGCATCACGATGGGTGACCCGGCACGCGCCGCCGCCTCGACCCGAGCCCACCGTAGCCTGCTTAGGTGAAGCTTAACGCGCGAGAACATGCTCTTCTGACCGTCCTCGCCCTCAACCATCCAGGAGAGGTAACAGAACCGTGCGGTGCGGGTCCCGTGCGCATACGGTCCGAGAAAATTCGTCCCCCCGTCTGGCAGGGGCGATACCGGGAAATGCGCCGTGAAAGTGGCGCTCCTGGCGGTAACCGGGACCGTGTCGACGACCTCCTGTCCTTTCTGAATGCCGAGGAAAAGGCAGGATCGCCCCTCACCGGTACCGCGCTCGCCAAAGTCGACTTCTGCCAGATCCTCGCCGACAATACGTACCATCAGTTCCATATCCATCGTTTTTCTCCGGTCGTCACTAGACGACAGGCCATCCATCCGATCAAAAGTCGCATCGATCTCCCTATGCGGTGGAAACTTCGCCAGTCACGCATCTCCATAAGCACTTGGTAGACTGTGTCATACCGATAGCATTCTGCGCCCCCAAAACAACTACTGAATAGTCCTGCAATCCAGAGGACGTTCGGTGACGCAACCGCCCACAGACGTGGGTTTTAGCCTGTTTACTACCGGTTCGCAAATTACGCGCGGCGCAGGGTGGCAATATCGCGCAAGGGGGGCGCGCCGAACCAGCGGCTATACTCCCGGCTGAACTGGGACGGGCTTTCGTAGCCGACGCGATAGCTGGCGGTGGTCGCATCCAGTCCGTCGCCGAGCATCAGCCGACGCGCTTCCTGTAATCGTAACTGCTTCTGATACTGGAGCGGACTCATCGCCGTCACCGCTTTGAAATCATGGTGCAGACTCGACGCACTCATACAGGCTTCGCGGGCAATCGCGTCGATGCGAAACGGTTCGGCGTAGTGCTCCTTTATCCAGGCGATCACACGGGCGACGCGGTTCGTTTTGCTGTTTACCGCCGTGATCTGCCGCAGTCGCGATCCCTGTCCCCCGTTCAATAAGCGGTACATCACCTCGCGTATCGCCATCGGAGCCAGCACCCGTGCATCCTGCGGCGATTCCAGAAGACGCACCAACCGGACCAACGCGTCGAGTAGCGGTGCATCGAATTTGCTGACCACCATTCCGGGGACACTATCCTGTTTCGCGGGCAACGGGGGCAGATCCGCTTCCATCGCGAGTGAGGCTACGTCGCTGAGGTCCATCTTCAAGGACAACGACAAAAAGGGTCGCCGCAGTGACGCCTGCACGACTTGCCCGAGAGTGGGTAGTTCCACCGAAGTCAGTAAAAAATGCGCCGGGTCGTAACGGTACTGTTCTTTTCCCAGCAGGAGCAATTTGCTTCCTTGCGCGATAACGCACAGGGACGGCGGATAAATGACGGGGCTCGCGGCATCCTGGGCAGACGACAAGCGACCCAAAAACAACGGCTCGATCCTTGTCGAATAAACCCCGTCGCTTCCGGTGAACCGCTCGATCAGACCCGCCAGTTCTTGCTGCCGCTCCAGAAACAGTTGTCCGATTTCCTCGTCTTTCGGGTGTATCGCCATGGTATTTTTTACCGGCATAGCTACCACCCGGTTCCCATTATTGCAGGATCAGGCAAGAATTAGACAGCATCGTTCTACCCTCCGATCACTCGCCCGCTTTATAATCCGTTCACCAACAATGCGGACTCGCATTGCATGAGGGGAAACGCAAGATGCCTTTAGACATTCGCGGATACGCCGCACAATCCGCTACCACACCCGTAGCACCACACAGTTTGACCCGCCGCGACCCGCGACCCGACGATGTCGTGGTCGAGATTCTGTACTGCGGCGTCTGTCATACCGACATCCATCAGACGCGCAACGAGTGGGGAAATGCCGTCTACCCGATGGTGCCGGGGCATGAAATCATCGGGCGTGTGGCGGGCGTCGGCGGCGATGTCACCCGGTTCAAGCCCGGCGATATGGTGGGCGTAGGAACGATGGTGGACTCCTGCCAACAGTGCAGTGCCTGCCAGTCAGGGCTGGAGGTCTACTGCGAGAAGTACCCGACAGAAACCTATAACGGCAAGGATCGGCACGACGGCTCGCGGACCTACGGCGGCTACTCGGCGAAGATCGTCGTCTCGGACAAGTTCGTGTTGCGCCTGCCTGAGAATCTGGACCCCAAATCCGCCGGTCCCCTGCTGTGCGCGGGCATTACTACCTACTCGCCTTTGAAGCACTGGAAAGTCGGACCGGGCATGAAGGTCGCCATCGTCGGTTTGGGGGGTCTTGGTCATATGGGGCTGAAGTTCGCCAAGGCACTGGGCGCGGACGTGTCGCTGTTCACGCGCACCCCCGGTAAGGACGCAGAGGCGAGGCACCTCGGCGCGGATCATGTGGTCCTTTCCACCGATCCGGCGCAGATGCTAGCGACCGCCGGTCACTTCGACTTCATTCTCGATACGGTGCCGAGTGCGCACGACCTGAACCCTTACATGGCGGCACTGAAGCTCGACGGGACGCTGGTCGTTGTCGGGCAACTGGACGCGATAGAGCCACCGCTACAGGGGCTGTCACTGATCCTGGGTCGCAAGTCTATCGCCGGGTCGGGCGCGGGCGGTATCGCCGAGACACAGGAGATGCTGGACTTCTGCGCGGAGCGCGGCATCACCTGCGACGTGGAGATGATCCCGATCCAGAAGATCAACGAGGCGTTTGAACGTATGCTCAAGAGCGACGTAAAGTATCGGTTCGTCATTGATATGGCTTCGCTCAAAGAGGCGTAGGTAGTCACGTACAGGAAAGGGCTACCGCTCGTGGGCGCGTAGCCCTTTTAAGATTTTTCCCTTTTCAGGAAAGCGGACTATCAGGCATGTGACACGCTACAAATGGGTTGCAAAACGGGCGAGCGATTTGGATTGGGCGAAATGTCGTCGCCGGATAGTAGCCTGACAAAGCGGGGGCGCGAACTCTGTGAGCAGATCACGCACCGCACAAATACTCCGACGTACTACCTGTTCCGCCATCACGGACGCAGCCAGAAAAGAGAGCGCGAGCGACGGTGTCCTATCTGCAACGGCGACTGGCTTTTACCCGAACCACTGTTTGAACGGTTCGACTTCCGGTGTGACGACTGTCGGTTGCTTTCCAATATCGCTCTTACGCAAAGGCATTAAGTGACTGCGCAACGCATCACCCTGCTAAATTCGCTTCATCCTCTTCCGGCGTTTTTGCTTCCATCAAGTCAATCACTTCTTGCAAAGCGGCTATCTTGGCTTCGCAGTCGCGGTGCGTCACGACAACTTTGGATTCCTGCTCATGGAGGCGGATTCGTGCCGCTTCCAACTCGGTTTGCTTGGCGGCGATCAGTTCTTCCAACTCGACTATTGTTTGTCGTTGCGGCTGATTTTCACGCTCCCATTCCGCTGTCAGAGCTTCCTGAAACTGCGCCAATCGCGTGTGCCGGACGCGGGCATCCCCGACCACGGTTTCCACCGGGATCCCGGCGGCTTGTGTGAGCGAGTTCACCGTGATCTGTATGGCGGCATGGCGGGCAAGTTCGGGACTATCGGGGGGCAGATTCGCCAGAGCTTGCAGGATCAACTCGGCGGACAGTTTCACTTCCGGCACCTTCCCGAAGCGATACACCGCTTCGGTGTCCACCGTGCCGTCGGGATGTAGCATGTCCGCGAATCGGAACCGAGATGCTCCGGCAGAAGGCTTGAGGATGGAGGGCGCGGGAGTCACCGCGACCGGAGTAACGGCACGTCCCGGTTCGGTAGGGTCGAATATGGGCGGCGGCAGATCGGACGCGGGCGGTTGTTGATCAACGATCTCCGCACTACCTTCGGCTTCTCCCAGCATTTTTTCGACCGACTCCAGCGAGATCATGGCGAAGTCTTCCGCGGGCGGTTCGATAGATGGACGCACCGGTAGGTCGGACGCGAAACGGGACGGAGGAGTTTGTTCAGAACCCATATTTAAGACACCACCCTTAACAACATTGTTCGGTATAACAATAATCTTATCCTGCATCTTCTATGCCCGTGTGCTCGCTGTTTCCATCTTTCTTTTTCTTTATCCTG
>JACMIS010000167.1 GCA_014381035.1 Armatimonadota bacterium | reverse complement strand
TATCAAGTTTTCAATGACCTGATCTACCGGCTTGCCCGCCTTTACCATCATGATAATCGTGCGCGGCGTTGCGATAGAATTCACAAATTCGGCGTCGCTTCCGGTGAAAACAAGGGGTTCGTTGTACCCGGTCCCGTTCCCGTATTCGTCTACGAAGTCACGCGTCTTCTCGGTGGTTCGGTTGTGTACAGCGATAGGGAATCCGTGACGCGCGACATTGCGGGCGAGGTTTTGCCCCATGACGGCGAGTCCGGTCAATCCAATGCGTGGCTTGCTCATAAGATATTTTACTCCTCGAATTTCAGACTACCATAATTCGGTAGGCAATATAGAGTATACGACGTGCGCGGGATAGTTCCCTGCGTTTCTTTCTGTCGAAGGGTTTCCGAGCCGCTAATGACTCGCACATTCACAACGAACTTTTGATTTAAAGGTATACTCTTTGCTATCAAACCTGAAAGGAACGCTTCATTCGCGTTATGCCCATTTTCTTCTCCGCAGTTATGCTTCCTGCCCTGCTAGCGGCAACACAAGCCAATATTCGACAGATGCAACCCACGACACCGTTGACTGCCCTCGTTTCACGTGAAACGATAAAAACAAACCGCATCCAATTCGAGGAGTACCGCCTTCCGAATGGTCTACGGGTTATACTGGCACCGGACTCGTTCGCGCCAGTGATCGCAGTGAATGTAACTTATGATGTCGGCTCCCGTGACGAAAAACCGGGACGGACCGGATTCGCCCACCTGTTCGAACACATGATGTTCCAGGGTTCGGAAAATGTCGGCAAGGGGGAGCATATCTTATTGACCACTTCGGTCGGGGGTTCGATGAACGGTACGACGAGTCAGGATCGCACCAATTACTTCGAAACACTTCCAAAAAACCAACTTAAACTCGGGTTGTTTCTGGAAGCCGACCGGATGCGCTCGCTCGATATTTCGCAAATCAACCTGGATAACCAGCGTGCCGTGGTGCAAGAAGAGCGGCGTCAAAGTTACGATAACCGGGCATACGGACAGTCTTTTGAAGCGTTACTGGACCTTGCGTATACCAACTTCGCCTACAAGCACTCGACCATCGGCTCTCTTGCCGATCTTGACGCAGCGACGCTCGACGATGTTCGCGGCTTCTTCGCCACATATTACGCGCCAAATAATGCCGTCCTTTCCGTGGTAGGCGACTTCGATACGAAGCAAGCAAAGGAATGGATCGCGCAATATTTCGGACCGATTCCGAGACAAGCAGACCCGCCTCGGATCAACCCGGCTGAGCCGTCTCAATTCACTGCCGGGGAACGGCGAAAGACACTGTCTGACAAATTGGCGCGGCAAACGCGCATCCAGCAAGGCTTTGTTACAGTAAATGGGAATGATCCCGATTATTATGCGCTGTTGATTCTCGGAGACATTCTGTACAGTGGTCGCACGTCGCGCCTGTATCGCGCCTTGATCGATACTGGTATCGCGACCTCATCGGGAGCCGGTCCCAGTGAGGGTCGCGGTCCCGGGCTGTTCACCATATCCGCGACCCTGCCGCCCGGCAAATCGGGGACTGCTGCGGTTGAAGCCGTCGAGTCGGTGATGAATCGTGAGGTGATGGGGATAGCCGAAAAAGGTGTTACAAAAGAGGAGGTCGAGAAAGCGATTCTGGCGAACCGTGTCTCGCTTGCAGGCTCGTATCGTACTGCCCTCTCCAAGGCAACCGCCCTCTCCTTATATGCTGTTTATTTCAACGATCCGAACCGCGTCAACACGCTTGCCGAACGGCTGTCGAAAGTGACGACAGAAGAAGTCCAGGCGGTCGCGAAGAAATATCTGACAAAAGAGAACCGCTCCGTTGTTATCGTGGAGCCAGTCAAATAGGAGTATCCCATGAATATCAAAAAACTGATTTGCACTTCGTTCGTTGTCGTTGCAAGTTTACACTTGTCCAAAAATCTCGTTTCCCCGGTTTGGGCACAGGAGTCTACTCCCGGTGCGGCAACTACCCCTCCCCCGTCGACGGTGGTCAAAAACCGTTCACCGATCGAGGTCAAACCGCTTGAGGTGAAGTTGCCATCCGCCAAGGAAGGCACCTTACCCAACGGGACTCGTGTTTTCATTGTCGAGGATCATCGCACCCCTTTGGTCACTTTCACTGTTTCGATGCGTGCCGGTGAGCTTTTTGAA
Organism: Armatimonadota bacterium; assembly: GCA_014381035.1. Next base: position 2,207 of record JACMIS010000167.1, on the reverse strand, counting down.
ACGCCGGACAAACGTGGGGTCGCTGATTTAGTGGCATCTACCCTCACGGAAGGAACTAAGTCCCATACGGCGGATCAGATCGCAGCCCTCACCGACAAATACGGTGCCTCATTCAGTGCCGGGGCGGGTGATGAAAAAGTTACGATTTCCTTGCGATGTCTTGCGGAAAACGCAGACATACTACTGCCCATCCTTGCCGAGTTAGTTTATGAACCGGTATTCCCCGACGACCGTGTTCAGCGAGTCCGCGCACGTGCTCAAGCCGGAGCCACCAGCCGTCAAACGGACCCAAACGTGCTTGCCTCCGATGCTCTCCGTGCCGCACTTTACGGGTCGGAAACACCTTATGGTCGCTCCTCGGTTACATCAGATCAGATCGGCTTGATAGCGATGTCTGACTTGGAATTGTTTCACGGGAAACATTACCGTCCCGACGAAGCGATCATCGGTGTCGCCGGAGACGTCCAGGATAAAGAAGTGCTAACTCTCCTATCAAGAGTGTTCGGTAAGCAACCGAAACCAGACAAAGCGGCGGACTCGCTTCCTTCCGCGACACTTATCCTGCAAAACGCGATGAAAGCCTCCGTACAACCGGCTCCGGTCATCATCAATCGACCGGGGTCAGCACAATCCGTATTAACGTTCGGTGTACCTGGAATCAAAAGGAACGATCCCGACTATTTTTCTCTACTTCTGGCGAACCGCATTCTCGGTGGGGGTTTTAACTCGCGATTAAACCAGAAGCTACGCGAAGAGAAAGGGTACACTTACGGCGCGCGCTCCTCGGTATCCGCCCCAAAATGGACCGGGCTATGGTCGGCTTCAGCAAGTGTGCGGAATGCAGTCACGGGCGATGCAGCGAAAGATTTCCTCGGTGAGTTCGCGAAACTTCAGACAAACCCTCCCAAGGAAGGAGAATTGGCACTGATCAAGCAATCGCTGATCGGCAACTTCGCACTCACGCTCGAATCACCCGAAGCCGTCCTCGCCCGCTCTATCGAGCGGTTTGAGTACGATCTCCCAGCGGACTATTGGAGTAATTACGCTAACCGGGTCCGTGCTGTGTCTCCATCGGATGTTGCGCGAGTCGCACGCAAGTATTGGGGTGCCGCGGGGAATCCGGAGGCGGCAAGCACGCCCCGCGTGTGGGCAATTGCGGTCGGTGAAAAATCCGCTATCGAACAGGATGTCATCAAGGCGACTGCAGACATTCCTGCCCCCTAACCGGCTAAATCGATACGTTCCACATGAAACGAATTTCGATATACATTGTTCCACATGAAACATCAGAGGCAGTGTATTGTTTCATGTGGAACATTATAATCATTGATGATTAATTTGGCGACTACACAAAACTTCACAATTTTAAAAACACGCGTATAATATATTTAGTAGAGGTATCATATCAATAATCAACGAAATTCAATTTTACATCGAATTCGTATAAAATTTGCATAGCCGAGGCTGTAAAAGGGGACGTGTTCGCTGTGATGGGGTGCTCAGCGACACGTTTGTCCGGTTGCCGACGTTTAACCCGCATAGAAACGAACTACGCAACCCGGACGTTCGATATGAAAAATGGCATCCGTTAGGTCGTGCAGTGTGATTAACGGAATGCTGCATTTACACGAGTCGGCAGTGCAATCCGGGTATGAGTGCGAACCAAAATAGATACATATGACCCCGTCAGACGACCTCCCTTCCGAATTCCGGACGTGATAAATTCATCGTCAGCACATCTGTCCGGTAGTAAAAGAGGGCAAAAAAGAGTCCGAAAACAAGCCTGCGCGACGACACCGGGATGGCTGGATGAAAGATTATGCTGACGGGTGAAATTATGTTAAAAATCCAAGGATATTCGGAGCAAAAATGCCTTCATACACAGCATGAGGAATACCGATGAAGAGAGCGAAAATCATGAGAGTCAAAGTGTTAAAAAATCAAATAGCCGAGTATTAAATGAGTATCTATTATATTTGTTGATATTTACCGTCGCAATGTTTGATTAGTGTTTGCTCTCATATGTGCTTTTGTAGAGCAATAGTTTGCCTGCCCCAATAATCCCCCGCGCAGGCGAGATGTCCAACTTCTAACCGTACTGCTACGAAAAATCGTCTTTGCCACAACGCGTACACTTTTAACACAATCGCACACTACCGATGACGGTTTTGACGTATTCGGGCACGTGGACGAGAGGCAATCGCGTT
>JACMIS010000166.1 GCA_014381035.1 Armatimonadota bacterium | reverse complement strand
GTGGCATTGCCTTTTCTCTTTTTTGTTTGATTCGTTTTTTTGTCCTGCGCGGACGGCGCCAACACTTTGTTGGATCGTGTAACCTGCGGTGCTCGTTGTTTGATTGGTGCATGGCTGGCGGTTGATCCTTTCCGGCGAATCCTGTTTTTGCGGAGCAAAAACAGGATTCGCCGGAAAACAGGCAAAATTAACACGAAAAGCGAACCTAGAAAATAGCACCGCAGGTTACACGATCCAACAAAGTGTTGGCGCCGTCCGCGCAGGACAGAAAGAAAAAGAAAATTGAAGGTATAAATAGTCAGGAGAATCTGTACGCTCATGGAACCAAAGCACCCGTCCGAACCTGTTGCCGCCGATTCGTCGCGGAGCCGTCTGATGTTCGCCACAATGTTGTGCGCCCCACTCCTGATCGGGGGCGTGTTGCTACTGGGGACGCGGGGATATTCCTCGCCCACACGGATCATGCAAGATAGCGGTATACCGGGCGGTCGTCCGATACCATCCGGGCGGAATGAAGAGGAGCCATTACCACGTGTCATTGAGTTCCCCAGTGAGGGTCCGACTCCAGAAGGGAAGGTTTCGCTCAAGGATGTGCGATTCGATCCGTTCGCTCCTTCCCTTTTTCAATACTCGTTCGGGCGACTGAGTCTCCGACACTCCGCGAAGGATGAGTTGGCTCTGATCGACTCCGAGACGAAAAGTATCCTCTGGTGCGGACCGGTAGCGGAAGCGCGGTTTGTCGAGGAGACGATTGCGGCTGTGAGCACCGTTTATAACGAGTCCGGTGACGACACGGTTTCGCTCTGGTCGGATAAGGACAAGTTCGGCACCCCGGACCTGCAACTTCGGAAAGCGTCGGATGGACAGGCGAGCCTTCTCGACAAACACGGGGCGACGCTGTGGTCGGGTATGCTGGGACCGTCCTCCAAGGGGTCGTCTATTCATGGGAAGGCAAATCGCGTCCAGATCAAGTCCAGCGGGGTCGAGATAGATGGGGTGGATGACCAGTTCACTGTCAAGCGTGCCGATAACGGTGTCCTGCTGTGGTCGGGACGTTTGCCTGAAAAGCCCGTGATTTTCGTGCGCGATAACCACCATTATGCATTCCGGTCACCGAACCGGGCAACGGGGGGATCGGATACGCGCCACCGGGTCCGCTTCGAGGAGGAAGCGGGAACAGTAACGATTGCAGATCGAGACTTGAAGCCATTGGGAATGCATCCGGTCGTGATTCTGAGACGCTATGAAACATCCGAGACGATTGGCTCGTCGCATCAGTTTACGCACCCTGTATCGTATGAAACGCCCAACGCGACTTTGACAACACAGGGGACGATATTCCTGACCTATAAGGATAACAAGGGGCGTATCATCCGCCGGGTGAAGTTGTACAAATCGGAGCGTAGCACCGGCAGACTCGGATAATTGGTTGCCCGATAACGACTGTTTGGCGATTCCATTGGCGGGCGAGTCTATAGAAATGTAGTTCTGAACGGTGCGAGAAGCGGATAAAATAATGCCATGCCAGGTATCACGATAGAGTTACCCGATAGCGTGTACCGCGCCGCACTCGCTTTTCCGCCCGACGAGCGGACGCGGTCGGGCACGATTGCTTTGTCTGCCGCGTTCCGCACGGCAGAAGCGAGGAAATAACCCCTCTTCGGCTTTCTTTAACGCCTTCGGGCAGTGCCGACATCGTCAGCGCACTTTTGCACCTTGATGGTTTGATGGATACGCTCCGCATCCATCGCGTCCGCCATAGCGCGGCACGTCCTTTAGCGAAAGCCCCGGCTTACGAAGCGGACGACTGAATTTGTCGCGGCGCGAACTACCTCCCGTGCGCATCTATCCTTTGCCTCGTTTGCGCTTTGTCGCCTGTTTCGGGTACCCTTACAGCGATTGAGGGGCGAGGTCGCCTTCCCTATTTCGGTGTGCCGCAACGATGACGTTTCCACGGCTTTGTTTTTTACATGTTATGCGTGTACGGGTGTGCCACGCTACGGGCTATTGCTGGAGGGAACCATGGATCGAGACAACGTCGGGACACAACAAAAAGCCCTTGCTATCAATCTGGACGCCCGCAAGTACGGGAGCTTCGCCGAAATCGGGGCAGGTCAAGAGGTGGTGCGCTGGTTCTTCCAGGTCGGAGCCGCCGCCGGGACAATCGCGAAGAGTATGTCGGCTTATGACATGATGGTCAGCGATGCGATCTACGGCACGAGCGAGCGGTACGTGTCTCAAGGTCGCCTGCAAAATATGTTGGATCACGAGTACCACCTCTTGGTCGAGCGGCTGGACGCGAAGCGGGGGGCGGAGACCGAGTTCTTTGCTTTCGCGGATACCGTCTCCGCACGTAATTTTAAGGGTACCAACGAATGTCATGGCTGGCTCGGGGTGAAATTTCAGACCACGCCGCGCACCGAGCCGAACCAGATCGTTATCCACGTGCGAATGCTCGACAAGGATAACATCGCGCAGCAGGAAGCACTCAGTATAATCGGGGTCAACCTTCTGCACGGTGCCCTGTTCGATTATCATCAGCCGGAAGAACTGCTCAAAGATCTGCTAGATGGGCTTTCGGTCGAGCGGATCGAGGTGGATATGATCCGGTTTTCCGGTCCGGTGTTCGCGGGCGTGGACCATCGCTTGATGAGTCTGAAACTGGTGCATTCCGGCTTGACCAATGCCGCGATGTTCGCCGCGTCCGGCGAGATCCTGCAACCGTCCGAGATTTTGTATAAGAAGCCCGTGCTGGTAGAGCGCGGCAGTTTCCGCCCGGTGACGCATGTGAATCTCGATATGCTGGAATGTGCGCGTCAGCAGTTCGTCGCTACCAATGATGATGTGTCGGAGGGGGAAGTAGTGACGCTGATGGAGATCACGATGAAGAATCTGCTTTCCACGGCGAACGGTGACGGCGAGATTGATTACGCCGATTTCCTCGCCCGCGCCGACGTTCTGGCGGCTTCCGGTGCAACAGTGCTGGTTTCGAACTATTTCGAGTATTATCGACTCGCCGCCTATCTCGGACGGTATACGAAACGCCGCATCGGGATCACGATGGGGGTCCCCTCGCTGATCGAACTGTTTGATGAGAAGTTCTACGAGCATTTAGAGGGTGGCATCCTGGAAGCGTTCGGGCGGCTGTTTAAGAACGATCTGCGGCTGTACATCTATCCGTTCAAGGATCAAAAAACGGGTCAGTTGATCACGCTCCAGAAGATGAAAGTGGCGGAAAATCTGCGAAATCTGTACGAACATCTGGTGGAGAACGGTCTGGTCGAATCGCTCGACTATTACAACAAGGATTATCTTTCGATCTTTTCGCGGGACTGTCTGGCGAAGATCAAGAGCGGGGATTCGTCCTGGGAGAAGATGGTGCCGACGGAAGTCGCGGCAACCATCCGGGAGCGGCGGTTTTTCGGGTATGTGGGGTAGCGGGGGCAGCCACGGGGGTTTTCACCCACCGGTAAAAGCCTTCGGCTGAGGACGCTCCGCGTCCGCACAGGCGCAAGGCGAAACGCCACGCGGGATTGCCGAACACCCTGCACCTTCCCTGGACGC
>JACMIS010000165.1 GCA_014381035.1 Armatimonadota bacterium | reverse complement strand
GCTGGAAAACCTGCAAATCGCCTTCAACGACGCCGGGGCAAAGCGGTTCGGTTCCGGCTGGGTCTGGCTCGTTAAAGACAAAGACGCGAAGTTAAAAATAATTTCCACACCCAACCAAGACTCGCCGCTTCTTGCCGAGTATGGCGGGCTTGTTCCGGTAATCGGCAACGATGTGTGGGAACACGCATACTACCTGAAGTATCAAAATCGCCGCCCCGAATACCTGAAAGCGTGGTGGAACACGGTCAATTGGAACGCCGCGCAGTCGCGGTTTTTACTGCGGGGGTAGATGAGGGCGAGAGCAATAACGGGGCAGGCGGAGACGTGGAATCATCGACTCGCACTCCATAGGCGATAATCTGCCCCCAGTTGTTGATGTCTACCGCGCCTACAATACGCCATCCCTGCCGTATCGCTACGTCGGTCAAATCGTACAGTTCCCCGCGTCTGTACAAATGCGGGCGAAAGACATTCTTTTCCTGATCGGTTTCCGTGAAGCCGACTACATCACCCTGATCGTTGATTCGGGTGCTGAATCGTTGAAAACCGTTGAAACAACCGATTTGTCGTAGTTTTTTGTCCCGCACTAAATAATAGGCGGTTAGCCCCTGACGTCGAAAACCACGGTTCGCCTCAATGGTCACATTCATCACCGAATGCCCCCGGTTGTTGATGCACTCCGGTATGCCGCGTAGCACCGGTTCCGAGGATCCGTCCGCTCCCATCCTGATAGGAACCAATGATGCCGGAACCGAATCGCTTGGCATGGCAATGTCGCGCCAGAGTAGCGGGACGCCTCCTTTACCCTTGCCATAGCCGACTGCCATATTAGTTTCGTTGAAGTCGCTCAAAACTCCGCTGGGAACGGGGTTAGCACTTCCGTCCGGTCGTCGAATCCACGACGTATTTCCGACCATCGCCGTGATGACGCCCCGATTGTTGATCGAAAGCCCCCCTTCTCCCACCCCGCGCATTCTCTCAAAATTGGTGGTTTCCGGGTCGGCGAACCGGGCATCGAGCGTTCCTAAATCCTGCAACGCGCCTGACGACGGATAGAGAATCAGCCGATTGTAGCTCGGTTTGCCGCGCCGAAATCGCACACTGACGGCAACGGCGTCGCCTCGGTCGTTGATTTCGCCCGCGATAACCTGCGCCACCCCCGGCGGCATCGGGAGCGGTTTCCACACTCCGTTTTCAAACCGGGCAACGTGCGCGGCGGGCGCGGGACGACGGGCGGGACGGCCATTCGGTAGCGCGGGCGGAAGCGGATCGTATAAGGTCGCCAGAACCGTTCCGGTGTTAGAAAGCGATGCCAGTTCCACGCGCTTGCCGACCGGAAGCGGCGCGGCAAGATTCGTCACTGTGAAAACAGGCGACTTTTTTTTGCTGATATTGAGCGGTTGCGGCGCGTTATCCGCGTCGGTTCCCCCAAACGAAGGAAGAGTGCTCTGCGACAATGGCATTATCCCTCTTGCCTGTACCGGCGTAACGCTTTGCCGGGGAGCAGATCGTTTTTCCGTTGTTTCGGCTGGTTTCCAGATACCCCCGTAGAACATTCCCGCGAAGCCAAGAAGCAGAAAACTCACCCCTCCGGCGATTCGGTGAGGAGCATGGGCGGCGGCGCGATTGAAGGACACGAAACGATTATAACACTTTTATTGCGAATGCTTTTCTCCGATGGTACACGCTCTGTACAAATGCGGGTATGATGGATTGTTGCCATCAAAATCGCGGCAACTATACTCTCATTCGCATCGTCTCAATATTGTGCGAATCGCCGCGAAAAAACCGTTCGTCACGGCATCATCCAACGCAATGAACCCTGCTCCCGTCCGTTATTCACCATCTATCCCACTTTCCGTGTCCGGGAATCCTTATGACCTGACGAAGCGGGTGTTTGATACCCTTATCTCTTTTGTGCTTCTTTTATTGCTTGCGCCACTGATGGTGTTTCTCGCTGTGGCAGTGATGATTGATTCGCCGGGCGGGGCGTTTTTTCGGCAGGAGCGTGTCGGCACGGATGGATTGCCTTTTCGCTTGCTGAAGTTCCGCTCGATGCACCGGGGAACCCCGGATATTTCCACGGCGGAAATGCGCCAGCAAGGAAAGAATCCCATCACCAAAATCGGACATTTTTTACGGCGCACCAGTTTGGACGAGTTGCCGCAACTTCTGAATGTGTTGTGCGGGCAAATGAGTTTGGTCGGACCGCGCCCTGCTCTGCGTTCCCAAGAGGCTCTCAATCAAATGCGCCGCGATGCCGGGGTGGATGCCCTACGACCGGGTATCACCGGATGGGCGCAGATTAACGGGCGCGACGAACTGACCGACGAGCAAAAAGTGGCGCACGACACGTATTACCGGCATCACTACTCGCTGGGTCTGGATGTCGCCATACTGATTCGCACGGTCGCTTCCGTGATTAGCGGGCGGGGCAGCCGATGAACCAATTAGAACCGAATGCAACCGGCGCGGAAAGAGCCGTCCTACCGCGCTTCGCTCCGGTCAGTCGACGCATTGTCGCGCAGATTGCTATTGACGCCTGCCTGATAGTCGCGGCTACCGCGTTCGCCTACCTTTTGAAGTACGACCTGCCCGGTCAAGGCTCGGTGGTTAATCAGCAGGCTATCTTTTGGACGCTTCCGATACTGGTGATTTTGCGCCTCGGTGCGGTGGGCTTGTTCCACCTGTACCGAATCCACTGGCGGTATATGTCACTTCCCGATTTGCGCTATTTACTGGCGGCAATCACGGCGTCATCGGTGGCGTTTTACCTGTTTTTGTGTTGTGTCGGACTTGGCGGGCAGTCGCAGTATTCGTGGGGAATGCAGATCATGGACTGGGGCATCAACTTACTGCTCCTTTCCGGGGTACGAATCGGCTACCGGGAACTTTCGGATATGGGACGGCACTTGGGTTTCCGACTCGAACGCGGCAGTGACCTGTCCGAACCGACCGACACGCCGCGTCAGAGAACGCTCATTGTCGGCGCGGGCGATTCAGGCGAAATGCTCGCCCGCGACCTGAAACGCCGCCCGCAAGATAGCCTTCTTCCGGTCGGATTTGTGGACGATGACCGGTTCAAGCGCAAAATTCGTATTCACGGCTTGCCGGTTCTCGGACACTGCGCGGAGATTCCGGCGATTTGCGAACGGCTCCATGTGGACGTGATTCTGATAGCAATTCCGAACGCTTCGGGCAAGATCATCCGCGATATTCTGGCGCACTGCGAGCAAACCACGGCACGGCTTTGCATCGTGCCGTCGGTGGGCGAGATGGTGCGCTCCGGCAACGCGCTTCGTCGTTCGCCCGTGCGCGACATCAATATCGAAGACCTGCTTCGCCGCGCTCCCGTGCGAACCGATATGGAAAAAATCGCCGGATATGTGTCGGGGCAACGGGTCTTAGTCACGGGCGCGGGCGGCTCCATCGGTTCGGAGTTGTGCCGCCAAATCGCGGCACTTAATCCGGCGCGGCTTATCTTAATCGGGCAGGGCGAAAACTCGTTGTTTGAAATCGAGCAGGAGATGATCCGCGAGTTCGGGTTTGCGACCACGGCGGTAAT
>JACMIS010000164.1 GCA_014381035.1 Armatimonadota bacterium | reverse complement strand
GGGCGCAGATGCGGTCCAGTTCGCCGGGCTTCAGGTTGGTCAGCGTGACATAGTTGCCGTGCAGGAACGATAGCCGGTAGTCGTCATCCTTGATATACAGGCTCGGGCGCAGTCCCTTGGGTTGCTGGTACAGGAAACAGAAGACGCACTTGTTCTTGCAGATATGGATCGAGTCGAACAGGTCGTCCTCGAAGCGCAAACCTAAGTCTTCGTCGTACCCCTTTGCGATCCGAACCGTGCGCGGCGCGAGTTCCCCGTCCCGCTCGAACGTCACCTCCGCCGATTCGCCCGCGACGTTGAACTTCCAGTCCACGATGTCGCGGAGCGGTTCGCCGTTGACGGATAACACGCGGTCGCCGATCAAAAAACCGGCTTCCTCGCCCGCCGTGCCCGGCTCGATCGCGGTGACGATGTTCTTCCGCCGCCGCCGTTCGGCAGTGACCGGCGACAAATGCGGCTCGTGGCTTGCAATAGGTAAACTTAACGCCATAACGGGATAGTATACCGCGTTTGGTGAGATGGGTTCCCGAAAACGATTCGTTAGCGGTCGCTGTTTCGCGGCAGATGGTCCCACCACTTGCGTGCTATTGCGCCGCTCGCGAACAGCGCGAAGCCGATGAACCCCAGCATAAGCGCGAAGCTTCCTTCGCTGTAATCCCAAGATTGTGGGGAAACGGTCGCGATGTATGCGAATATAAACATCATCGGGACGAACCCCGCGCCGACCGCACTCATGCGCCGTCGCTTCACGAGCCAGCCAGCGCGGGCGGTCAGAAACAGCGAACCTAATATCACGAGGTGGATCGGGAAGGACGCGGTTACGGAACCGTTGGAGTGCATTGGGGACCAGTAGGAACGCAACGAAAATCAGCAAGCCCAGCATGGCTACCGGTATTCCGATAGTAGGTAAGCGTTTCATGACGGTAAGACGTCTGATTGATACGGTCAGTTGCGTCCGCTTATACGGGAAATAATCTCAAATTCCGCACGATGAAGGTGTCGGCATTGCTATTCCGGCAGATCGATCAGCAAGTCATCCCATGTTTCGACATCGAAAACGCGCTCCACCAGAGTTTCTAATTGCGCGAGCGAAGCAACCGATTCAAGACGCGTTTCGACCTCCAGTGTTGCCTCGCCGAGTCGCCGCCGACCGGCACGAACCACCATACGCCGCGCCTCCTGAAGTCTGCCTTCGACGCGCCCTTCGACACGTCCTTCGGTACGCCCTTCATTCAGGATTTGTTGGTAGGTATCGGATTCTCGCATTCGTCGTACCCCTTGTAGCAATTGCGTTCGGAATGATTGATTATATCGCAAGCCCATTAAAATATTGGTCGCCATCCACAATTCCGCCGCCTCCGCGTCACTCTCGGCTTCGGCTTCGATACGCGCCTGCATCGCCTTGATGACGCGTGGCAGTTCGGTAGGACGGACGTTCGCGACCGGCGCGAACGGTAGCGTCGCGATTCCCCCGGCGAGTAACTCATCCACGTCCAGTTGCCACACACGCACGACATTATAGCGGAACGCCAGATAAACGTTGCCACTTATATCCGTCACATCGAAGACGCCGGTGATCTGCGGGCTGTTTGATTTCTTGTGGAGGAGAAACACGGTAGATACGACCGGAAGTCCCGTTTTATACACAGCGGACGCGTTATAGTGAAACAACCGCACCGGAACAGTCGCGGTGTCCTTGCCGCTTTCCAGTTCGTTATGGACTAGGTAAGAACCGGCGTCGGTGTCCACGCGGATGATGCGGTCGGCATAGGACGTTATCGTAGACAGGTCGGCATCCACTAGCGAAACGTTCCCCGGCGGCAGGCCGAGAAAGCGCACCCACTCTGCGGGTCTCAGTTCGATCAGGCGTTTCGTAACGGCATCATAGGGCTTGGGCATGACCGAACATAATCATACATTAAACCCGTCTCGTTTTGGGTATGTCGTTAGCGGAGAATCACACAATGAACGAATGGATTGAAGGTTTGATGCATTATCCGGGAATCGCGTTTCTCATGTTTTTAGAAAACGTCTTCCCGCCGATACCGTCCGAACTGATCATGCCGCT
>JACMIS010000163.1 GCA_014381035.1 Armatimonadota bacterium | reverse complement strand
TAATGTCATCGCGGTGGGATTCGCTGGCAACATCGGCACCGAGACGACTCACATACCCGGCAAGTATCGGGTCTGTTTCAATACCATACGGCGCGGCAAACTCCCGGGCAAAATACCCGCCGATAGCCTTCTCGAAAGCGGTGTCCAAGCGGTCGGCGAATGCCGTCACGGGAAAAGATGAAATCAGAGCACAAATCAGGGAAAGACGAAGCGGATGCCAGCGCATATCGCTATTCTACCGCCCAGTTTGCCCCGCCTCCCGAAATATCCATCGGAAACGGTTGCCTATTTTCCGGGAGGATGAGGTATATTGCTTCCACGAAGCCCTCGTGTCGTAGTTTAGTGACGGCACGAAGAAAGACGAAAAATCATTGCATAAATATGTCGCCGTTGTCCGACTGAAAAACAGCGAACCGATCATCATCTCGCTTAACGAGGCGATGGAAGCAAGCGGAGCGCATGACGCGTCCTGTGTCCCCCCGCGGAAAAAGGATAACGATAACATCCCCGCGGGTTACTGGCTGATCAAAGGCAAGAACACGCAGGTGATCATTCCCGAGGATCAAGTTTCCGCAATCATCGTCGAGCCGGTCGTGATAGACGACTCAATCGAGTAGCGTATAGAGGGCACTCTGGCTTAGTACCGATAGTTCGCTCCCGTCTGGTAACTACCACCCGTATCGTACGCACCGTATTCACTCTGGCGGGGAGGTTTTCCGCCGAGTAATTTGATTAAAATCATCCCCGCGACAAACCCGCCGATGTGTGCCATGTAGGCAACGCCACCGGTTTCACCGCTCCGCATCATGAGCGAGCCGAGAAACTGCGAAAAGAACTGCGAGACGATCCAGAATCCGAGCAGGACGAATGCCGGGACGCGAATCTTGGTCAAAAATATTCCGAGGAAGACAAGCGAGTCAACTTTCGCAGTGGGGAAAAGGACAAGATAGGCACCCAGTACCCCCGCTATCGCCCCCGACGCGCCGAGATTGGGAATCACACTATCCGGACCGATGGCGATCTGTGCGGCGGAGGCAGCGAGACCTGAAAGAAGATAAAAGAAGAGGTAACGCGGGCGACCGAGTGCATCCTCGATATTGTTTCCGAAAATCCAGAGGTAGAGCATGTTCCCAAGCAGATGCAACCAGCCCCCGTGCATAAACATTGACGTGAACAACGTCAGGTAGAACGGTTGTAGTGTTGCCCCGTTGGTCGGGATGTCCTGCCCACGCGTGATTTCGGCAGGAATCATGGTCCAACCCGCCATCGGACCGACCAACCCGTCGCTCGTGACCCCGATCCCCCCGAATTGCTCCAACAAAAAGACGACCACATTGATGGCGATCAGCAGGTAGGTCAGCCAGGGGACGATGCGTATCGGGTTTTCATCGCGGAGCGGGATCATATACGGGTTCCTTTTCAAAACGGATTGCCAGTCAGGCATAATCCGTTACGATTTAGGTATACCCAAAATCGGTCGCATTCTAAGGCGCGGGTGTTGTCGAAGCTGTCGGTTGCGGGGACGGGGGGGGCGTCGGCGTCGCTGTTTTTCCGGCGTCAACCGCGGTCGTCGGCTCGACGATCACGCGTACCTGAATCGGGGGCAGGGCTGTTTGCGGCGACATTCCCGGAGGAAGTGCGACCGTTACAGTTTTTGTCACCGTCTCCTTGATCCCGGAAATATCCACCCGGAGCGGGATGGAGGATTGCGCCGATAACGCCTCCACCGCCCCGCGTACAACGATCTGGTTAGGCGAAGGGTCGGAATAACTGACGATGCGATAATCCGGTGCCGGATTGCCGATCAACTTAACGGAAAGGAACATGATTTTTGTGATCGGCACCGGGCGCAGATTCACCCGAACCTGAACTTTTTCGGGAACGATCTCGACACCTTCTACCCGGCGTCGCTGATTATCTTCCGCGTACAGATCCACGGAACGCTCGACAGTCAGTTCGTCCTGTTTTTGTTCGACACTGGCGACGATCCTGCCGATACGTTTCAAATCCGCTTCCAACCCCTGCACGACTACATTGCCGGGTTTCGCTATCGGGTCGGCGTATTCCTGTCCGGCAGGTGGTGTCCCGCTGAAATCAACGTCAACGGAATAGGGTTGTTTTTCCTTCAATTCCGCCGAAAACTGGACGGTGGGCAAAGCCGCGTTGTTCAATGAGACGCCTTTAGGCAAAGAAACCGTCACCGGCAATCGGTTTAAACCGGGATTGACTTGAGAACCGTCGACTAATGCGGTGAGCGGATCTTTATCGAGTTGGGCGAGTTCGGATTCGGTCCCGGAAACCGTGAGTTGGATAAGTGCCGGTCGCTCCTTGATCACCAGCGTTGCCGGTAATTGCATTACTTCCGGTTGGACATACTGATCCCGAGTCAGTCGCGGATTTTGCTGCACACTGGCGACATAGTACAGCATGATCGAAAGAACAAGGGCGAACATTTTGTAACCGAGGTTACGACGCAGAAACGTGAGTCTCATGGAATCGTTTGCCTCCCTTGTTCTTGCAACGAGGATTTTTGGGACAGGGAGTCGGTCGTTTTCGCGGCGACGGTCGCCGGGTCACTACCATCCGCTTTCGCGGGGGTCGTGATTTTGACGGTTTTTCGCCTGCCGAAGGGAAGGTTGTCGGGCAGGTGGAGAGCGGTCGAGAGCATCGTCTTTTTAGGGGCGGCTATCCCGAATGCTTCCTGCAATCGCTGTCGAAGGGTTGCCTCGCTCAAACCCGGAATCAGCTTGCCGTTCGAAGTCAACGAGATGGTCCCACGCTCCTCGGAAACAACAACCGTGATCGCATCGCTGTTCTCGCTCATGCCGATTGCCGCCCGATGGCGCATGTGCACGTGGGCACTGACATTCGGCGATTCGGTGGTCGGCAGACGACATCCGGCTGCCGCGATCCGGTTTCCACGAATAATAACCGCGCCGTCGTGTAAGGGCGTACCTTCGTAGAAAATCGTGCCCAACAAGGGCTGGGACACTTCGCAATCCAGCGGCGTCCCGGTGGTGACGATGTCGTCCAATCCGGTTTCTCGTTCCAGAACGATCAACGCACCGGTTTTGGTTCCGGATAGGACGACCGCGGTCCGCACGATCTTCTCTATCGTCAGGGAAACGTCCTCGCGCGGGGTGACATGGATCGGTGCCCCCCAGAAATCCAGTCGTCCCAACCGCTCCAGAATATCGCGCAGTTCGGGATACAGCAAAATCACAATCGCCACCGGACCAAGGGGCGTTACCTGACGCAGAAGATAGTTCAGCGTGAACAGACCGAGTTTTTCCGAGACGATAAGAAACGCGAAGAAGACGCCGATGCCGAGAATAATCTGCCAGGCACGGCGACCTTTGGCAAGCAGGATCAATCGGTACAAGAGATAGGCAACGACGAGAATGTCAAAACCTGCCCGCAGAATAGCGAGATAGGGGAGGGTTTGCAGGATATGCCAAAAATTCGTCACGGGCGGCATTGTTAGTATAACCCGCGAAACCGGTACGGGCAAACGGGTTGGTCACTGACCACTAATCACTCACCACACGGTATGATAGCGTTCGTGAACTCTGCCGCAAATGACTCTTCGTCCTCTGAACCCGTGATTGTCACCCGTGACCTGCGGAAATCATTTACTTCGGTGCAAAAAGAACCGGGATTGTGGGGCGGACTCAAAGGGCTCTGGTCGCGCAAAAACATCATTAAAGAAGCGGTACGCGGCGTTGAAATCAGCGTCGGCGCGGGTGAGATGGTCGGATTTCTCGGTCCGAACGGTGCAGGTAAGACGACGACTCTTAAGATGTTGTCCGGAATCCTGTATCCTACGTCGGGCGAGGCAAAAGTACTGGGCTTTACTCCCTTTCAGCGCAACCCGAATTTTCTACGCCAGATAGCCCTCGTCATGGGGCAAAAGCAACAACTCTGGTGGGACTTACCCGCCCGCGAATCGTTGCTCCTTCTTAAAGAGATCTACGACATATCCGAGGATGACTTCAACACACGTCTTGAGGAAATGACCGAACTGCTCGACATACGGGCGATTCTGGACACGCAGGTGCGCAAACTGTCGCTCGGCGAACGGATGAAGTGTGAACTGGTCGCAGCGTTGCTCCACGCGCCGCGCGTGGTGTTTTTGGACGAGCCGACCATTGGTCTGGATGTGGTATCTCAGGTGCGGATACGCGAGTTTTTGCGTAAATATCAGGCGCGGAATCACGCGACTATTTTGCTGACATCGCATTACATGCAGGATGTAAAGGAACTGTGCGAACGGGTGATCATCATTGACCACGGTGAAAAAATGTTCGATGGACCGTTCGCCGATCTGGTCTCGCGCTACTCGGACGAAAAACAGATACGACTGACATTCGAGGAGCCCGTGGAGGAAAGTGATCTCGAACCGTTCGGCAGGGTCGCGGAAATGCCGGATCCGTTGCACGCCATGGTACGGGTGCCCCGCGCGGAAAGCGCGAAACGAGCCGGAGAAATGCTCTCGAATCTCCCGGTCGCGGACATCACGATAGACGAGATCGAGGCAGACGAAGTCATCCGCCAACTCTTCGCCGGGCGGTCTTAAAACTTGCCGGTACGTTGCTCGAAGGCGGTGATGTCCGGTTCGTATTGCAGCGTTAGCCCGATGTCATCCAGACCGTTGAGCAGGCAGTGACGCCGGAAGGAATCCACCTCGAATGTCGCGTGGAAATCGCCGGGACCGGAGACGGTTTGGTTCTCCAGATTCACAGTCATGCTTGCGCCCGGCTCGGCTTGCAAACGTGCCAGCAAGTCGGCGACCAGTGCCTCAGATAAGGTGACCGGCAGAATCCCGTTCTTGAAGCAGTTGTTGTAGAAAATGTCCGCGAACGACGGCGCGATCACGGCGCGGAATCCGTAGTCGAGTAATGCCCACGGGGCGTGCTCCCGACTCGAACCGCAACCGAAGTTTTTTCCGGTGACAAGAATCTCGGCCCCTTGCAACGCTGGAGCGTTCAACTCGAATTCCGGGTTCGGCGTGATGCCGTCGGCAAGGTATCGCCAGTCGAAAAACAGAAATTTTCCAAAACCGGTTCGCTCGATACGCTTCAGGAACTGCTTGGGGATGATTTGATCGGTATCGGCGTTGACGCGGTCCAGCGGCGCGGAGACAGCGGTAAGGTTGATAAAGGGTTGCATGATGTTATTATAGAGCGCGAATTTGCCCCGTGTCCAACGGATAATTACAATGTTTTTGGAAGGCGTAGCCTATCGCTGATCGCCGGTGCGCAACGATCCGAGCCAGAAGGAATCGTGCAGTTCGGGACGGTTGCCCCCTTTCGGGCCACGTCCGCCGATCTCCGCCAGTCCATCCGTCAGGATCATCAGTGACTCCGCGATATTTTCACACAGATTTCGGTCGCTGTTGCCAGGACCGCCCGCCATTATCAGGTAGACGAGACGCGGTCTCGGGACGGCGCGACGTGCTAAATAGTCGTCCGGTAATTCTTGCGCCGTGGTCGAACGTACCATGATCTTGCAACCATTGCCACGCGATGACGACAGGCTGACGATTCGGTAGCCTTCGTCACCCTCGGTAAAGACCGCGTCGGCGAGACCGGCTTCCTGCCACGCCGCGTTTTTGCCTTCCGGATCGGTAAACCCCGGAACGAACCCGCGCCCGGTCAGGGCATCCGCGATCTCGGCGGGTAAAACGGGGGTGTTTCGACCGGTGAATACGCGGGCGAATGAGACTCCGCGAGCGATCCCGGCGAAGAAGGGGTCCTCCGGCGCGGTCGCCGGTAGTGGTGCTGTTTTGGTTTCTTCAGACATGCGGCTTTGATTATAGCACACCACACTCGCTCTATCCGCTTTTCTTGTTTGTCTTTCGCGGACGGTGCCAACTCGCGGAAACGCGTTTCCGCTGCCATCGTTAGTGCCGTCCGCGAAGGACAAACAAAAATGAAAACGGGCAGGAAGATTGTCTCTCAACGGTGAACAAAAGTGCCGGGAGAACCAAGCATGACAGAAATGTCGGATGAACAAAATCAGCGACTACAAGAATTGTGGACGCGAGTCGTAGATAGAGTCAAGATGGCTTTGATTGCGCCTCCCGTATGGCGCGCATTGGAACGCACCGTTCCGGTCGTCTGGGAAGGGGATACCTTCGTTGTCGGATTTCGTGCCGGGGATTCAGTCTCCGGGCAATTAGCTGCGTTCGAGACGCGACTTGCAATCGAAAAAGCGGTACGCGACGTCACAGGGACGGAGACTGTCACCTATCGTCTTATTGAAGGGGATACCATCTCCGATTGGGAGTATGTCAAGGCACGGGATCTGGCGGCTTCCACCGGGCAACAGCAAGCCGCTGTACGCACCCAGAAGGAGAACACCTCCGCCGGAACATGGGACGAGGTGTACGAGCGTATCGCCCGTCTCTGGACAGCGGCGCAATTTCGGGGACAGGCGGCGGGACGGGCACGTTTTCTGCACTCCGCGCTGGACGTACTCGAAGAAGCGACAAACCGATTTTACCCGGATGCCACTGTGAAACCGGATGATGTGCAGGAGCGCGGGCTGTCGCGGGTGATCGAGCGAATCGCGTCGTACACCTCATCCGATGCGGCACTTATCGGCGTTCTCTTGTTCGACCGTTTGAAGAAGTAATGGTATGAGCCGGTTTGGTGTCGGCGATGCTCCGCCCCTTCGGGGCGCGGGATTTATCGGAAATCCATTCAGAGCCCTGTCGGAAACGGAATGGCAGGAAATATCTCTAGTTCCTGATACCGTCCGTACCATTTTGGAGCGCGAGGACGACGCTCATCTGCAAGTGCTGGGCGCGGCAGGACACGGAAAGTCGTCAGTGCTTCGTGCCATGATGCGCGAAGCACGACAGCGGCGAATATCAGCCGTGTATGAATATATTCCGAACGGCGCGGACAGATTCTTGACCGATGTTCCTAGGGGTTGCTGGTTTTGTCTGGATGAGGTGCAACGACTGAGCACACCGGAACGCACCCGATTGCTCGGTGTCTCTCAGAAACGAGATCTCCGCCTCTTTCTCGGCTCCCATGAAGACTTGGGAGCACTGTTCGAAAGGGTCGGCGTGCGCCTCGCCACAGTCACACTCGATATACCTGACGCAGTCCACTTCGACGCCGTTCTGCGGAATCGGCTCGCTTATTTCGCGCTACCGGACAAGCCATGCGCGACGCTAAGCGAGGATACGTTCGTCTTTCTTCGCGAACGGTTCGGTTCGAACTTGCGGCAAACAGAGCGATTTCTATTTGACTTCTTCCAACTATCCGTCCGAACTCCCAAACCGATTACGGCGAAACAACTGAGTCGGGAATCCGAATCGTTGCCGTGAAAACCTCCGTGGCTGCTCCGGTCATCATGACAGAATCGTCGTCCTGCCAATCAATTGTCAGATCGCCGCCCGCGAGATGAACCAGAACACGACGCCCGGTAAAGCCGTTCAAATGCGACGCCACCGCAGATGCGGATGCACCCGTGCCACACGCCAGCGTTCGCCCCGCACCCCGTTCCCAGGTCAGCATTTTGATCTCGTCGGGTGAAATCACCTCGACACAATGCACATTCGTCCGGCGTGGGAAAAGGGGGTGCGTTTCCAGGACCGGACCGAGACGGTTGATACTTTCCTCAGTCGCCGGCGTTTCAAAATAAATCACATGCGGATTGCCCATCGAGACACCGGTGATTTTTATCGTCTCCTCGCCGCCGATAGTCACTCCGTCGCCGATAATCGTATCGGTCGGTGTGCCTTCCATCGGCAGGTCGGCGCGAGTCAATCCTGGGTGCCCCATGTCTACCGTCACGTGCGAGACTTTATTGTCCGGACCGATTGAAAGGTTGAGAATTTTGTTCCCCGCTGGGGTATGTGCGGTGACGACCGTTTTCGCCGTGTAACCCCGGTCGTACACGAATTTGGCGAAACAACGGATGCCGTTCCCGCACATCTCCGCCTCCGAGCCGTCCGGGTTGAACATACGCATGGCGAAATCGGCTCCCTCGACACCGGGAAGCACCAGAAACGTAATATCCGCGCCGACCCCGAATTTACGATCACACAAGAATGGTGACGCTTTTTGTAACTCTTCCACAGTGAATAGGGGACGGTCGGGTGACACAAAATCGGCAACGACGAAGTCGTTGCCGATACCGTGCATTTTTGTGAAGGTCAGTTCCCTCAAAAGAATTCAAACTCCTTGCTAAGTGAAAGCCGCGTGGAACTATCGAACCGAAATACGGCACGCCAGTCCCATGCGTCCGTCTGTTTAGTCGCGTTCTCGCGGTTCTTCCGTTTCGCTTGCGACCATTTGTTCACCCTCACCGCCCGCCTCGATCTGCTGTTGCTGACCGTGTGGGTTACCCTGCGCGTCACGCATGTGAACCGGGCGCATCGGCACGATGCTGGTGACAGCCGATTTGTAAACGAGTTGTGTCGGGCGTCCCGGTGATTCCAGGAGAATCGTGAACGCGTCGAAGCCGCGTACATGTCCGCGCAATTGTACCGAGTTGATCAGGTATATGGTTACCGCTATATTTTCCTTGCGAACCTGATTCAGAAACGTGTCCTGCAGGTTGACCTGCGTTTTGTTCATTCGTGTCCCTCTCGCTTTCGAGTACGCTTCCTTGTTTTAAATAATCTTCATTCAACTATTCGGAAGCGGGCGGTGTTCTGTTTTTGCTCCGGCGATCCGTTTTTTGCATTCTTCCACCATCGCGTCGGCGACCGCCTCCGCCGAACTTTTTTCCCCGACCGGAATCCAGAGTACTTCCGAATCGGCGCGGAACCAGGAGATCTGCCGTTTGGCAAACCGACGGGTGTCGCGTATTAAATCTTCTAATGCCTCCAGGAGCGGCTGTTCCTGTGTCAGGTGCCGAACCAGATGACGATACCCCAAACTGCCCATACTTTTCAGGTTCGCATCGTAGCCTCGTGCTAATAGTTTTTCTACTTCGGACAAAAAACCGGCTTCCATCATTGCATGTGTTCTTGCTTCTATACGATGATACAGCCCTGCCCGTTCGCGCTCCAGACCGAATAGAAACGTATTCGGCTTTGGAACGCCGCGAATCCCTTCTGGTGTGTGGAACGACGACATCGGTTGTCCCGTTACTTCGTACACTTCAAGAGCGCGGATCATCCGTTTCGCATCCCCAGGGAGAATTTTTTTCGCCGATGCCGGGTCTACCATCTGTAACCGGGCATGCAACCGCTCCGCGCCGGACTCGGTTACCTCTGCCCAAAGTCGTTCCCGTATCGCTTCCTGTGGCGCGACCGATGGTACCGATAGGGTCGCGGTGACGCTTCGTACATACAGCCCGGTTCCCCCTGCAAGGATCGGTGTTTTGCCACGGCTCCGAATATCCGAGATGGCAGCACTCGCCAGAGCCTCGAAGTCCGACAGCGTGAAATCGTCCGCCGGGTCCGCGACATCGACGAGGTGGAAAATAGCCCGCGCTTTTTCTGATTCGTCTGGCTTCGCCGCCCCGATATTCAGGTACTTGTACACCGCGACCGCGTCGGCACTGACGATTTCGCCGTTCAACCGCTCAGAAAGTGCGACCGCGACCGCCGTCTTTCCGGATGCCGTCGGTCCCACAACAGCGATCAAAGGCGGTTCTTCCGCGTGTCCGTTCGCTTTCATACACTCATGTTTCGGGGATTATAGCACGGGCGACTTCGTGGGGGCAAGGGTCGGCGTCCCGAAAACTTGCGGACGAGGCAACGTAAACAGTTCTCGCGGCGCAGGCTTGCCGGAAGCGACCAAGGTTTGGTCCCGACGTGGTCCCACCGAGACCAGCACAGCGGGTATCCCGGCGATTTCCTCGACACGACGGACGTATGCCTGTGCATTGACCGGCAGGTCCTCGAAACGGGTCATGCGGTCCCAGTCGGCTTCTTCCCAACCCGGTAACGTCTCGAAAACCGGCTCGCAACCGTCCAGCAAGGTCACATCTCCGGTCGGGAAATGCGCCAGTCGTTCCCCCTTTTTCACGTAGTGGGTACAGATTTGTACCGTCTCGAAACCGGCCAAAACATCTAAATGACCGATACACAGACCCGTGATGCCATTGACGCGTGCCGAATAGCGCAGGGCGAACGCATCCAGCCAGCCACACCGACGCGGTCGCCCGGTAGTCGTGCCGTACTCGTGACCGCGTTCCCGGATGCGCTCGCCGCGTTCGTCCAAAAGTTCGGTCGGAAACGTCCCGGCACCGACGCGGGTCGTGTACGCTTTGACGACACCCAGCACTTGGCCGATGGCGGTCGGCGGAACTCCGGTACCGATAGTCGCGCCGCCGGAGATCGGGTGCGAAGACGTCACATACGGATAGGTGCCCCCATCAATATCGAGCAATGTCGCTTGGGCACCCTCGAATAATATCCGTTTGCCGTCCGCGACCGCATCGTAGGCGAGAGCCTGTGTGTCGCAAACAAACGGGCGTAGCGTATCGGCGAGCGGAAGCAGTTCGGCAAGAATCTCTTCCTCGGTGAACGGTTCGGCGTCGTACAATTTGGTCAGAAGCGCGTTTTTCATCGGAAGTACCGTGCTCAACCGCTCCCGGAGTCGCTCTTCATTCACCAGATCGCCCATACGAATACCGATGCGCGACGCCTTGTCGGCATAGCACGGACCGACGCCGCGCCCGGTCGTGCCGATGGCTCCTTCGCCTTTGGCGGTTTCTTCGAGGGCGTCCAACTTCCGGTGGTAGGGGAGAATCACATGCGCGTTCTGCGAGACGCGCAAGTTTTCGATAGCGAGACCGTGGTCGCGTAAGGTAGCGATTTCACGGGCGAGAACTTCCGGCGCGATTGCCATCCCGTCCGCCATCAAGCATAAGGAGCGTGGGTTCAGGATGCCGCTCGGAATCAAATGGAATTTGTGTGTGGTATCGCCAACGATCACGGTGTGACCGGCGTTCGGACCGCCGCCGTACCGGATGATCACGTCCGCGTCCTGTCCGATGAGGTCCACGAATTTCCCCTTCGCCTCATCGCCCCAATGGGTACCCACTACCACCACCGCGCCAGTAACCGGCGCGTTCATTACACTCATGCCGTGTATCGCTCCTGCTTGATTTTGCCCGCGTGTTATCGTTCATCGCAAAGGCGGGCAAGAAAAAAGGATAGCGACATCGGTTCGCGCTACCTTCACGTCAAACGGTTCGTCTGACTGCGCTCCCCGCGTCGTTATCCCTAAAGGGTTTGTCGAATGAACAAAGGCATTGTAACAGGGCACACGGAAAGCGTCAAGGCGTCCCGAGCATCTCGCGAAGGACCTTTGCCGCAGCGGTCGCTTTGTGATGATTCGTATGATCGAGCGGGGTTTGATCGCTCCCATCTTTCGCGTTTATATCGGCTCCGCGCTTGACCAGCAGCCGGACGATTGCCCCGCGATTGCTGTGTGCGGCGGCGTGAAGCGGTGTGGTTCCCCAGTGATCATTAGTGTTATGGGCGTTTACATCGGCACCATGATCGAGAAGCAAAACAACCAGTTCGCCATGTCCCTTCCAGACGGCGTAGTGTAGTGGGGTAGAACCGTCTGCGTCCTTGGTGTTGACAAGTGTGCTGTCCTCGGCAAGTAAGGTCTGCACGGTTGTAATATCGCCTTGCTTGCTGGCTTTGATGATGTCGGACATCTTCGCGAATAATCCTCTCGTACATATAGTTATGGTGACTATATTACCAGATAAACGGATCGTGGACAAACATATGTTTGCTTAACTGTTTGAAATTTTCCCTGTGTTGGTCTCCTCAAGCCGCATTATGAGTGTTTCCAGGTCAATGGGAGGGAACACTGATTAACTTCGCGCATTCGCCGCAAACGTAGTCGAGCGCACCCAGTAAACCTGAAAGTTCGCGCAGGGCGTAGAGTTCGGTTTCCCAAACGTCGCCGTCACCCGTTAGTTTGTAGAATTGCCAGGCTTGCCCGTTGCTGACGATGCCGAAAACATCGGTGTTTGTTTTACTCTGGCGGTTATTCCACTGGCAGGCGTACATTTCCGCGATGCACTGTGCTCGTCCTTTTTCAAAATCGTCCCGCTTCGCCTTGATCACGCATAGCAGCGGTGTCGCGAGATATGCGCGACGCGGCGCGATCACATAGTCCGCTACGCCGGTTAACGTGTCGGTCTGTAATGCCGCCGCTTTCCAGATTTTTAGTTCGTCATGATTCGGAACGATTTCCGACAGCAACGAATCAATCAGGAGTGTCTTGCCTTGCTCGGACGCGGTCAGATCAAACACCTGTAAACGGCGTAAATCTTCCTCCAGAAAAGCACTCGCGGGGCGGTCCGGCGTGTCCAGTTGCCACAAGAGAACGTTCTCCCTACCGACGAGTTGCATCGCTTCCTGTAAGCCGATGTCGGAGTATTTCCGTTTGAGAGCGAAGCGGACCGCGCGAGGGCGATTCTTTACTGGCGTGGGTGCGGTCATGGTTCAATTATACCGGTTCGGTTTCAATGCGGCGCGGAGTTTGGCGAGCGAGAATGTATTAACGACATTCTGCGGCGAAAGCCACGCCCGCCTTGCGACGGTGATTCCCCAGGAAACGAGACCGAGACCGCCGGTCGAGTGGGCATCGGCGTTGATCGTCAGCAAAACCCCGGCGTCTTTCGCCTGTTTCGCGTACTCATCCTTCAAGTCGAGACGCTCTGGCGAGGCGTTGATTTCGAGGATCGTGCCCGTGCGGGCGGCGGCGGCGATCACCGCGTTTACGTCCATCGGATAGGGCTCGCGGCGACCGAGAAGGC
>JACMIS010000162.1 GCA_014381035.1 Armatimonadota bacterium | reverse complement strand
GGAAGTCCGTTGCCGCAAAACTGGCGATGGCACCCCTCACCTGTTCGCCGGTCCAGCCCGCCGCCAGGAGCGCCTTCTCGAGCTGCTCGCGCGGGATGGCGCGCTGAAGCCCCTCCTTGACGAAGTCGATCAGTTCCTGGCTGACGGCCATGCCATTCCTTGCGAAGCGGGAGCCAGTTTAGGGCCTGCCGCACACGAATACTTCGTAGCTCCCGGGTTCGAGCTCCGAATGGTCACACGGGACAGCCTTGGGCTGGAAGCCAACGTCGGACAGCAGCCGCAGCCAGTCTGCGCGCGCGAATAGACCTTCGATGTGCCGGTCCCACTCCACCTTCATGGACCCGTCACTCTCGCGCAGCATATACGCGTAGTCGACGACGTAGGAGGTGTCGATGGGATCCGGATCCCACGTCCATTCCAGATAGCGCAGACCTCGAGTCCCCTGGTCGTGGCCGCCATGATCGGTGGACGCGCGAAAGTTCTCGCGGAGGTGATCGGGCGCGAACACCGCAGCTCCGCCGGGCTTACAGTGTACGTAGGCAGACTCGATTGCACTGCGCAGGTCGGTCTCCGTCGTCATGTACGCCACCGCGTCGTGAACGAAGACGCAGTCGAACTGCCGCCCGAGCCGGATGGTGCGCATGTCTCCCTCGAGATGTTCGCACTCCGGGTTGAGCTGGCGGCTCACGCGGAGCATGCCGGGAGACCGGTCTACGAGCACCATCTCGAATCGTGACTTGAGATGTGACGCGTTGT
Source organism: Armatimonadota bacterium (assembly GCA_014381035.1). The sequence goes on along the minus strand of JACMIS010000162.1, from coordinate 15,179 downwards.
TGCCGCCACCACTACCGAGCTCCAGCAGGGTGTGCGGGGATCCCTTGAAGGTTTCCAGGAGCATTCGTTGATAGAACGCGGCCTCCTCGGCGTATTCGGCCGGAGCGGACAACAACGGCCACCACTCCGCCAGCTCGCTGTAGAGCCTCGGCGTGCCTACCCGCGCATCGGCCGACACTATGCGCCCTCTACTGCGTACATTTCACCCCCGCGTATGCGCTCACTCGGACTTGCGGTTTCAGCGCGAGAGTATCTCGGTCGCACTGGACACGTTTTATGCCGCCTTGGGGGAGCGAACAACGGAAGCCGGGGAACGGTCCGTACTCACCAGGGCGATTGAAAAAGAGACCATATATCGAACGAAAGAGCTGTCTGCCCAGCGCAAAACGCTTGCCGAGGCCGAGCGTGCCGACGAATTCGAGCAGTGGGGAAATCTGATACTGGCGTCGCCCAACGATGTTCCTGACGGCGGCGCGGATTCCGTGACGCTACCGAACCTGTATGCAGAAACCGAGGGAGAAACGGTCACTATACCGCTCGACCCGAAACGCACCGCTCGTGAGAACGCCGACGCCTTGTTTGCGCGTGCCCGTAAGAGCCGCGATGCCGCCGAGTACGCGGATGGGCAGGTCGCCGATCTCGAAGACGAACTGGAGCGTCTTGCCGCACTTTCGGTCCGGCTTTCCGCGACAGGAGCGGAGGACGATCTATCCGCACTCCGCGACGAGCTAGAGGAGATCGTCGGCGAAGAAAGGGTCGCTGGAGGGAACAAGCCGCGCGATAAAAAGCCCACTCCCAAGCCGTTCGACGGTCACAAAATCCGCACGTACGATGTGAATGGATATACGTTCTATGTCGGGGAGACGGCGGACGCGAACGACCATCTGTTGACCCGTGTCGCTTCGCCGACCGACATCTGGATGCACGTTCGTGCGGCAACCGGAGCACACGGCGTCCTTCGCACGAACAAGGAGCCGTCACGCGTCCCGGACACCGTGATTCGCAAAGCCGCCGCGATTGTCGCCGCCAAATCCCAGAGCGTAAAGCACAGTAGCGTGGTCGCCGTGGACATCACAGAACGGCGGTATGTGCGCAAACCCCGTGGCGCAAAAGCGGGACTCGCACAATACAGTCAGGCACGAACGGTGGACGTTACGCCGAAACTCCCTTAGCCGGTGGTTTCCGCTTCTGCAGGGCGTTCATCCAATTCAGGCTCGGTTCCTCTACCATCCGATACAACCCATAAGAGATTAATAGCACGATAGGCAGGGTCGTCAGAGCATTCACGAGAGCCAGAATCGGGAAGCTAGTGATGTATCGTTGCCAGCCGAATATTTGCCATAAAACCACTTGTAGACCGACGTGATACAGATACACACTGTAAGAAATTCGGCCTACCCAGGCAAGCACCGGGATGTGAAGGAACCTTGTTGTCTGCTCCGGCGCGAGGACATGACTCAGCAGTATGAAGGCAAACCCCGTCGCAACAAGAACCGGAAAAAACACGGCGGTAGAAACCTCACTGACGGTGAGCCAGTCATAATGTCCACGCATCGTCAGCCATAGGTTCGCGGCAACGATCAGGACAATCCCGCACCCGACCATACGCAATGGCGCGAATCTTCGTAGAAAGTGTCCTTCCGGTAGATGCTTGAAAAAAGCGACGAGCATCCCCGCGGCAAACAGATCCAGATAAGAAAGAAAACTCTTGAATTTGATCGCATCGTTCCCACCGGACAGATTGCCGCTATGCCAGTAGAACTCGACAGTGCGGCTGACGATGCCGACCAGAAGAAGCAAGATCAAACCGCCTAAAACGGTGGTCGTGCGTCGCGTCTTGGACATGTTCACGAACCACGACAAGCTTGCCATGAACAGGGGCAGGAAAAGATAAAATTGCAGTTCGATTGCAAGCGTCCAGAAGACAGGATTGATGCTGAAAAACTCAACGTCAGACCCATAATTGAAGACCAGGAAAAGGTGCGAAACGATGTTTTTCACACTGGGTACATTCAGGTGTGAGATGTTGCGAATCGCGACGAATAACGCGAGCGCGACAAAATACGGCGGCAAAACCCGTATAAAGCGACGTAGATAGAAAGTGCGCACATCAGGGAGCGGTGTTCCCGCGAGAAGGGCTTTGCAGTACGGAACAGCTAAGAGATAACCGCTCAGAACGAAAAAAAGATGAACGCCACAAAAGCCCCAGATAACATAGGGGAATACGCCGATGTTGACCGCCGAGTGATAGAAAACTACCATCAGGCAGGCTATCGCTCGAAGCACATCGAGAAAAAGCACACGCCGCATGGCTCCCGTCTCAGTCGGGAGTTTGTCCTGTGACAGGTCAATAGATTGGCGGGAAACGTGCGATTCTCTGGTTGTAGTGGAGATATTCTCGTCAGACATGGCGCATGGGTCAGAACCGATCAGAAGGTCTGATTTCACTGTAAGCCTATCGCCACATATACACCACGCAAAAATCTGCCTTCTCTTGCACGAAGGCACTACAACCGTGGAATATCGTCGCGTAAACGGTCAAGTGATGTGACTCGGTACATACTACCCATATTTGCGTCGATGCCATGGGATAACGATTCCGATTACTTTTTCGCTCCCTCTTTTTTCATTTTGTCGGCGGAACTTTCATACGGCGTCTGCCATTCGAAGATGACATCCCGAATATGTTGATTCGCACGTAACGATTTGTGGATCGAGGACATCTCGGCGTCAAAATCACCCACACGTCCGGGCAGTGGCTTAACGCGACCGTTCAGATGGACCAGACCATTCATGCACGACACTTGCACTTCGGCGATGTCGAGTGCGTGGCGGCTCAGTTCCTTGCGGACCGCTCGCGCCATGTCCTTGTCTCCTGCTTGCATCGTTGTTCTTGTCCTTTCGCCACGGGTTGCGTGGCAGGGATCAAAACGCATCGCTCAAACAGATCTGGGGCGCGATAGGTTGTGATTTAATTGTCCTGATTCCACTTTATGTGGAACCGATAATTTGTGACGTTACTGTATCACTTTTAGTGCGCCGCTGACTTTTTCTTTTCGTTAGTACTCTTGTAGGGAGTATCCCACTCGAAGATTACTTCGGAAACATCGGGGCGCGATTTGAGTGCTTTGTAAAGCGAGTTGATCTCCGCATCGAAATCCCCCTCGCGTCCGGGCAGTGGGCGCACTCGCCCGTAAAGATGTACCAGACCACGCATCACTGAAACCTGCGCTTCGTTCGTGTCCAGTGCGTGGCGAACCAACTCTTTCTTCACCATCCGAACCGTGTCTTTGTCTGCCGCTTGCATCGCTTTCTTCTCCTTCTACGCTCCCTCACATCGAGCGCGAAAAATAACGAATTACCGATTTTCAAAAACTGCCTATCATTATGTGGTTTTCTGCTGTATTAGTTGCGCGGCGGCGACGAAAGTTCCTCCTGTCGTCGCCGCCGGTAATTCGGCGTAATTTTACGCCGGAATTTCAATTGCGCCCGGTTGGCCGTCTATCGTTTGGAACGACTTGAGACGAATCGCCAGCGCGTTTGGGTCAATCACCTGCCCGGTCGTGTTGACCGGGAGTCCCATGAAGTCGGCGCGGAACGCCGCCTGGGTGACGGTGCAGACGACATAACCCCGGTTGGTACCGTTGAAGTATTTCGTCCATGTTTGCCGCTTCGCCGGTGCGTTGAACGCCGGATTCAGACCGGCTTCCACGAGCGGAATGAACCCGACCGGGAAGTCCGCCGATATGGAGGAACAGACGAACTCGGTCGCTTGCGTGTTCGCCGGATCTTGCCACGCCGCCAGTTGGGCGGCATCGTTCGGACCGGTCGCCAGACGAACATCATGCGCCCATGCGGAGTGAATATCGCCGGTGAGAACCACGACGTTGGGGTCGGTCTGTCCCGCACTTCGCCGCGCGCTTCGCAGGTCGCGGATGAACGTCAGCAGGTTTTGCCGCTCGGTGTTATAGCCGTCCCATTGGTCCACATTGAATATATTCGGGTTCGCACCGCCGAGATCGGGAATCGGAGCGTTGACGTTGTTGAAGTTCGTTCGCCCCATCATCACTTGTTGACCGAGGGCATTCCAGCGCGTGGGCGATGCGGCGAGACCGTCGGTCAGCCAGGTACGTTGCCCGCTTCCCAAAAGGGAACCCGGCACATTGTCGGGGATGGTCGAGCGGAAATCGAATCCGACGCCGAGGGCGAAGTCAATCTGGTTGGCGAGATTGATCGGCTGATCCGTGCGGTATTGCCGGGTATCGAGCATGTGGAGGGTCAACAGATTGCCGAACGCAAAACGGCGATACAGGTTCGCGTCTTCCCATTTCGGTGTTCCGTTGCCGTTCAACACGATAAAACCGCGTCGCACCGGCATGTGTTCGTACCACGCCTGATACGCGGCGGCACGCTCCAGAAGGAGTTGTGCCGGGGATTGGAAGTAGTCGGCGCGATTCGGCGGAGATCCGGGAAGCAGGTCGCGGAACGCAGTGTCCCCAATCTCGTCAATCTCGTCGGCGTAGTTGTTTTCGGTCTCGTGGTCGTCCCAAACGGCGATCATCGGGTGCCGGGCGTGCAATTCTTGCAGGGCGGCGTCTTGCTTGTACTGCGCGTGGCGGTTGCGGTAGTCGGTCAGCGAGAAAAGTTGTTGTCGCCCTAACGGGTTGACGTTCGCCTGATATTCCGTGATCGTGTGCTGGCGGTTACCAACGGCGTTGGGGTTCGGGTCGTATTCGTAGATATAGTCGCCGAGGTGGACCCAGAAGTCAATATTCTCCTGCGCGATTGCCCGGTACCCGGCGAAGAAGCCGTTCTGGTAGTCGGAACAGGAGCAGAATGCGAACCGCACGGAATCGGTGTTCGCGCCCGCCGCCGGGGCGGTTTTGGTGCGCCCGACGCGCGACGTATAGTTGTCCACGATGAATCGGTAGAAGTAGGTTGCGGACGATTGCAAACCACGCAGTTCGACGTGGACCGAATGTCCTTCCTGCGGGAGGGCGAGCGCGGAGCCTTGTTGTACGATAGTGGTGAAATTCGCGTTCGTCGCTACCTGCCAGCGCACCGCGCGGGAACGGGTCGAGTTCCACGGACCGTTTTGCGGGTTCGGAGCGAGGCGTGTCCAGAGCACGACCCCATCCGGGGTCGGGTCGCCGGACGCCACACCGAGCGTGAACGGGTCGCCGGGCAGTTTCGGGGACGTGTTTTGCGCGTGCGCGGCGTGTTCGCCCGCCAGGAGAAGCGCGGTGGTCATGCCCGCCGCGCTAAAAAACTGTCGGCGCGATACCGGGTCGCGCAAAACGGCTTGTAAAGTGTGTTTCTTCATGGGGATCAGTTACCTTTCACTACACTGCGGCGTCGGACGACGACGCCGACCAATGCGAACAGACCGGGCAAAACGAGCACTGCAGACGGTGCCTCGGGAACCGCGACCGTGACGACATTGACGCGGAACTGTCCGTTGCGTACGTTGCCGTCGAAATCGTTGAACGCCCCGCCGGGACCGGGAAACAACGGGTTCGTAAAGTTGAAGTTGTCCGCCCCGTCGTAAAGGAAGCCTTTCGCACGGTTGTCGGGACCGTTCGCCAGGTTGTCGTACTGGGTGAGGGCAAGAACATAATTACCGGACGGCACGATCACATTTAGCACGTCGTCGTACAAACTGGTTGCAAAATCGAGACTGTCGCTCTGACCGAGAAACACGTCCGTTGCGGCATCGCCCGTATCTGTGAATAGGGCGAGTGTGGGGTCGAAGCCGCCAAGCGCGGCGTATCCGTCGGTGGATATACTGAGTTCCGCGAATGGCTCACTGACGATGAACGATAATAGTTGAACATCATTGTCATTCACAAACGGGGTGAGACTTGGGTCTGAACTGGTGAACGTGAATGTCGCAGCTTGAGCACACAGCATACCAGACAGGGAAAGGAACGTTGTCAACAGAGCGGTAGAAAGAACCGACTTGAAAAAACGCATACGAAAAAACCTTTCAACCAAACGAGTTGCGGGAAGTATGCGGGTTTAATAATAAGTGATCGTTAAGAAATGATTAAGAGAAGATGAAGTTTATATTAAGAAACCATGTGAAACAGCGACAAACGGGGTTTCCGTTTATCCCGGTTCGGGGAACTGTTTTTTGCGCACTAGGGGTACCACGTTAAATGCAACGAGAACCTCCCATGATGGTTTCACCCCCTTCTCTTCTCGAAATCGCCCGTGTGTTTTTGTTGCTCGGCGTGACGGCATTCGGCGGGCAACCCGCGCTTCTCGCGCTTCTAAATCGTGATTTGGCTGAGCGGCGCGGCTGGGTAACGAGCGAGCAAATCACCGAAGCGTTCACCTACACCAAATTGCTCCCCGGTCCGGTCGTCGTACAGGTGGTCGCCTATCTCGGCTACCGTCTAAACGGCGTGCGCGGGGTGTTCACGGCAACGATATTTTTTCTTCTTCCTTCGGTCGCAACCATGCTCGCACTCGGGGCGACGTACCAGCGGATCGCAACCAACCATGGTGTGATCGCGGCACTAGGCGGATTGACGGCGGCGGTGGTCGGCGTCATTTTAGTCGCAACGGTCGGGCAGGCGAAAAAGGCGATTCAGGACGCTGTGAGTGCCGTCGTCGCGGTCGCGGTGTGTATTGCTGCGGTGGTATGGAACGTCAACCCGGCTCTGCTCGTCCTCGCGGCAGGTGCGCTCGGCATCCTGCGCGAAGCACGTCGCCCTCCAACAACGACGGAGGATGCCACCCGGTGAACGACGATTGGGTTACTCTGGCGACGATTTTCTGGCAATTCGCCACGATCAGCCTGCTGGCATTCGGCGGCGGGCAGGCGGTTTTACCGCTGATGGAACAGATCACGGTCCGGCAACAGGGTTGGCTAACCACGAGTGCGTTTACGTCCGGCGTCGGCTTCGGATATATGGTGCCGGGACCAGTCACCACTATTGCCACATTTATTGGCTACCAAGCAGCCGGTTTTCCGGGCGCGTTCGCGGCGACACTTGGGATGTTTCTGGTACCGGTGATTCTTGCGGCGAGTGCTTCGGCAGGCGTGAGCAGGTTCGCCCACAACCGCTACGTGGCGGCATTTAGCGCGGGTGCGACCCCGGCGATTGTCGGGCTTCTTGCCGCGACAGTATGGAGTATCGCCCGGCATACGATCTCCTCGTGGGCACTCGCAGGAATCGCGGTCGCGGCAACGCTTCTCGCTGCACGGACGAAACTACCTCCGGTACTGCTACTACTGGGCGGCGCGGCAATAGGCTATGGTGCATGGGTTATGGATTGGTGACGCTGTATACTGTTATGGGTTTCTCGGGGGTTTTGCCCCACTACACCGCATTAATCATGACGAAACATCCTGTATTCCCTGCCGCGATAAATCGCCTGCTGGTCCTCGCCGCATTCGTTCTCTGGCTGCCCTGTCTCGCATTGGGGGCGACGGAGGAGGAGTATTTCGGCGTCTACTTACCGAGTGGCAAAATCGGATACATGCACGTGAGTAAGGACACGGACGCAAAATATGCGGGGAAACCGGCGGTTCGCACCGAGAACAAGACACAGATTACGATTTCCGTGCTGGGCAACGTGGCGAAAACGGTCTCTAAGACCATTTCCTACAACGATCCCCAAACCGGCGCACCATTTGCCACTGAAACCCGGAGCGAGGCAGCGGGTCGCGTCTCCACCGTTTCGGCGACATTCGCGGGTCGAACGGTTTCCTACGTCGCGGATATTCAAGGAAGCAAGAAGACCGGTACGCTTACGCTCAAGCCCGGCGAATCGTTCCTTTCGGACCCGTCGAGCGGCGCGGGTTCGTTTGTGCCGAAGATCGGGTTGACAATCGCCGGGAAATCGTTCGTCCCGGAAACCCTGCGCCTCGCGGATGAAAGAGTCTCCGTACTTCGCAAGGAGTCGGTCGCGGTCGGCGAGGCGAAACCGGCGGAGTTTTTTGTCGTCGAGGACCGGTCGGATATGGGCACCGTGACGATGTTCGTCACCCCGAAGGGCGAGACCGTCCTGCTCCGGTTCGCGCTCGGAATGGAAGCGCGTAAAGAGTCGAAAGAGGTCGCGCTTCGTTTGCCCACCACCGCGGAGATTGCTCAGCGCGGCGATCTGGCAATCGCGGTCGGAATCACGCCGACCGGCGCGAAGATAGCGAACGCACGGACGGCTAAAAATGTCCGCTATAAACTGCGGGGGAGCACCGGCGAACTGCCACCGCCCGACAACCGCCAGAGTGTCACAATCACGGGCACGGGGGGCGACCGTGTCGTCACCCTCGGCGTCATCGCGACCCCCCTTCCCCTTTCCGCCGGCGTGTCGCGGTTCGCGAAGCCGACTGATGCCCCAGAAACCTTGCGCCCATATCTGTCGCCGAGCGACTACGTTTCGTCCGATGCCCCCGAGTTTGCCGTTCTCGCCAAAGAAGCCACGAACGGCGAGACCGATCTGGCGAGAGCGTCCGCCAAAATCGCCGACTTCGTGCACAACGCCATCGTCTCGGACTCCTCGATTGCAGTTCTTCGGACCGCATCGGACATCAACAAGGACCGACGCGGCGTCTGCCGGGAATACACCACCTTTTTCACCGCGATTGCCCGTAGTGCCGGAATCCCAACGCGTGTTTGTGTCGGCGTCGTTCTAGCAGACGGTGCGTTCGTGTATCACGCGTGGCCCGAAGTCTGGGTCGGAGAGGGGAATGGCTGGGTGGCGTTGGAGCCGACCTGGGGACGCCCGTTCGCGGACGCAACCCATATCAAGTTAGCGCAGGGCGAAATCACCGACCTGTACCGCGTCGCCGACGACATGGGGCGATACAAGATCGAGGTTTTGAAGTGAGGAAGTCAGTGGTCAGAGGGGATCTGGCGGAAGGCGAAGCATTACCCACGGCGCACTCCCCACGGACCACTATTTCTGGCACAACTCGCGTCGCCGCCGTGTGGGGATATCCGGTCAAACACTCCGCGTCTCCCGTGATGCACAATGCCGCGTTTGCCGCGACCGGGTTCGACGGCGTGTATGTGGCGTGCGAGGTCGCGCCCGAGCGGATACGCGAAGCGGTCGCGGGCATCCGCGCGTTAAACCTGCTCGGGGTCAATGTCACGGTGCCGCTTAAGGAGTTGGTTTTGCCGCTTTTGGACGCAGTGAGTGAACGGGCGAAGGCTATCCGCGCGGTGAACACCATCGTTAACCGTGACGGGACGTTGTGGGGCGATTCCACCGATGGTCCCGGCTTTCTTGCCGCGATTGACAGTGCCGGAATCCGGGCGGATACCGGCAGCCGCTTCGTGGTGCTCGGCGCGGGCGGTTCAGCACGGGCAGTGGTGTACGCCCTTGCGGAGCGTGGCGCGTCGGTCGTGATCGCGAACCGTAGCCGGGAAAGGGCAACCATGCTCGCACAGGAGTTCGCGCACCTTTCGGGCAACATCACGGTTATTGCCCTCACGGAAGACGAGATCGGCAACACGCTCGGGGACGGGGCGACAGCACTGATTAACACGACCAGTGTTGGGATGTCTCCACACTCCGAAGAAATGCCCCCCATCCCCATAGACGCACTTTCACCTGACACGTTCGTTATCGACCTGATTTACAAACCATTCGAGACGCGCTTCCTTTCGGCGGCACAAAAGCGGGGTTGCCGCACCCAGAACGGCGTCGAGATGCTCGTCCAACAGGGTGCGGTCGCCTTCGAGCACTGGACCGGCGTTCACGCACCCGTAAACGTAATGCGGGAAGCGGTTGTTGGGCTGTTGGGTGATCGGGTGGCATTCCGGTGAACACCCGATCACCCAACCACCTGACAACCCAATGCCGGGAACCTACTACCCTGCCTCCCTCGTAACAAAAACAATCCGTCCGTGTCTGCAGAAGTAGCCCATGAACGCAACACCGCCCGACAACAACATCATGCCGGTTCCGCCTACCGCTCTGGCGGGAGACACGCCCGCCGAACGGTACGCGGCGTATCTTGACTATGCCTTCTCGCCGGAAACCCACCGGAAGCAGTACGCGCTCACTGTCGCGCTTCTTATTCTGGGAATCGGCGTGAGTGGCGGTTCGGCATGGTATGTGCAAACATGGCACCCCACCGCATGGGCTGGCGTGGCCGCCGGTTTGCTGTTGATCGGCCGCGCCCTTTTGCTGATGCACACGATGGTCCGTCGGGCGCAACTGTACGGGCGCCGAAAGCAGATTGCACGCAAGGGCGAATTGGTCAAAGGGTATGTGGTTCACTGCGCCTCCGCGCTTCTACGCCCCGGACCGGAAGCCGCGCTCCCCTGCCGTGTCCTCTTTTCGTTTCAATCGGAAGTGGGTGCCGACATTCGCTACATGCGCTATCTGTCTACCCGGGTCGCCGAGATGAAAGATAAGTTGCCGCGTGGCGATATGGACAAGCAATACATCGCCGCACTCGCCTCGGAAACGACCGCATCGGCGAATCGGCGTTATCTGTTGCCGCTGTCTTTCACCGATGGTTCCGCTGTGTATCTCGCCGATCTATTCGTCAGCCGTGCACACCTGCCCGGTGGCTATTTGCACTCGGACGCACTCCCCTGTCTCGCGGAGCCCGGTCCGACCGGGGGCATCGAAATGATGCCGGAGTGGCTGTTGGACCCCAAGACGACGGAAGCCTTTCCCGACCCGGAAGTCTTTCCATTACCGCCCCCCGCTCTGACGGATGACGCTCCTATGGGCTTGGATTGACCGGCGGCGAGATTGTCCCGTGTGTTGCGAGGCGATTCCCGCGCGTGATATAATTTGAATGCGAAAGATTTTGGCGCAAATCGGATAGGGAGCGGGATGCTACCGATTCGGCTTGTAGGGCAACCCGGTGCAAATTAAAGAGCGGAGCCGCCACACGGTTCCGCTCTTTGCGTCGTTTAAGCGTTGCGGGAGTAGGTACTGCCCTACCCAATCCGACGCCTGAAGAACAGATAGGAGAGCGGAAAAACAACATGAACGCCGAGTTTTTTGAAGCCCTGCGGCAATTGGAGCGCGAGCGGGAACTATCCAATTCCACGATTCTCGGTGGCATTGAAAAGGCGTTGACCAAAGCGTACCAGAAGAGTCTGGGGACCGAGCAAGACGTACACATTCGCGTCGAACTGGGTGGCGGTGGCAAGAATCCGTTCCGCGTTTTCCGCAAATTGAATGTTGTCGAGGCAGTGACCAATCCGTTCGCGGAGATCACACTCGATGTGGCACGCGCCGATCACAAGCCGGATGCGCAATTAGGCGACGTTCTCGAGGAACCGCTGAGCGACCGTGACATCGAGAAGATCGGGCGTATCGGGGCGCAACTGGGCAAACAGGTTCTGCAACAGTCGGTGCGCGACGCGGAGCGCGACCGCGATTTCGACGAATATTTCGACAAGATCGGCACGATTGAGACCGGGACCGTGTCACGGCGTGAAGGCGGCAATGTGATCATCATGCTCGGCAAAAAAGAAGCCGTGCTGTCTATCAAGGAGCAGGTTCCGAGCGAAGCGTACCGCTTTAACGACCGGCTCAAAATATTCGTAGTGGATGTCAAGAAAACGCCGCGTGGTCCACAGATCATTGTTTCGCGAACACACCCGTCGTTGATTCGACGATTGTTCGAGTTGGAAGTGCCGGAGTTACAGGACAGCGTGGTGCAAATCAAGTCAGTAGCACGCGAAGCCGGGCAGCGTAGCAAGATCGCCGTTTCTTCCAAGGATGATCGCGTGGATGCTGTCGGCGCGTGTGTCGGACACCGGGGCGGGCGGGTGCAAGCCGTGGTGAACGAGTTGTTCGACGAGAAAATTGACATTGTCCGCTGGAACGCAGACAACCGGCAGTTCATCACTGAATCGCTGTCCCCGGCGCGGGTGTCGTCGGTACAGTTAGACGAGGAAGCCAAGTCGGCGTTCGTGGTCGTGCCAGATAATCAGTTATCGCTCGCTATCGGCAAGGCGGGACAGAATGTACGTCTCGCGGCGCGTCTGACTGGATGGCGTATTGATATTCGTTCCGAATCGCAGGTAGCGAAACAGGCGTTTTTGGAAGCGGCGGCGCAACTCGCTTCCGCGCCGGAAGACCCGGAAGCGGAAGCCCTGCTTCCGCCGATTACGTTCGGCGATGAAGATGATGAATAGCGGTGAGGGGGCGGGTGGAACGGGAGGGGAATCGTCCCCGACTGTTCCTTGTCTGCTACCCTCGGTCCCATTGCGACCGGCAAAGCGTATACCCGTTCGGACCTGTGTTGCTTGCCGGACATCCGGCGGGAAGCGTGGGCTGCTCCGGATCGTGCGGTTGCCGGAGGGAACCGGAGTAGTGTTAGACCCGACCGGGAAGCGGTCCGGGCGAGGCGCGTACGTGTGTATGACGGTCGAATGCGTAACCAATGCGCAAAAGCGCAAGGCGTTCGAACGGTCCTTGAAAGTGGCGGTAACCGATGATGTTTTCTCGGCGTTGCAAAATGCAGTCGCGGAGCGAGCAGAAAACGAGAAAGGCGCGACTACCATGTCGTAATTTGTGCAGTAGAAATGGGTGACGGTTTTGTCATCCTGGATTCGACCGCCGGATTGAGATCCGTTGTTGTCAGGTGGCTTCGCCGACGGAAAAGGGTGACCTCCTCCCGGTAGATTGCTCCTGACAACGACAAAACCCCGATCCGGTGTTTTAAGAATCGGATATGCACAGCGACACGGAGCGGCGCGTGTTCCCCTTAATCGGCGGAACATTGCGACCGTTCCTTTTCTTTGCGTTTATTGCGCAAAATCGAACATATCAACATTGCTTTGTGGTTCTTCCAATATTTTGGATACGGGCGAATATAGATTTGCCTGAGGAGAAGACTATGAACCAGTAGTACTAAAATCCGGGATTTTCCAAGAAAATCCCTTAAGCATGGAAGTGAGGGTAACTTATGCCGATCAAGGTTTTTGATTTGGCGCGTGAACTACGCAAAACGAATACGGAGATGCTCGCGGTAGCACGGGAGATCGGGTTTCCGAAATTGTCCCCGGCAAGCGATCTAGACGACGATACGGCGGCGAAACTGCGCTCCGCCATCGCCGGGAATGATGCTTCTCCCACTACAGGCGGAAACGGGGCATCGCAATCCTCGGCGACGTCTTCCCCTGCTGAGGCGGTAGCGTCGGGCGGGGTGATCGAGGTTCCGGAGAACGTCACGGTAAAAGAGTTGGGCGAACGGCTCGGCGTTTCGGCGGGCGAAGTGCAGAAGATTCTCATGAATCTGGGTGTTCTCGCCGCCCTAAACCAGCGTCTCACTGCGGGCGCGATCAACCGGATCACCGCCAAACTCGGTCGTACCGTTGTGGTGGTCAGTGCGACTGCTTCGGCTCCGGTTGCTGTCACCACGGCGACTGTGACCGACCCGGCGACAGCAACACCGACGGCAACTGCGGCGAACGGCACCCCGGCGCGAAAAGCAACGCCACCGGCTGGCAATGGCGTTAGTGCCAACAAGCCGCGCTCCAGCGCGACCCAGGTGACGGGCGGCTCGGGACAGATCGAACTCACGGCACGTCCTCCGGTTGTCACCATCATGGGTCACGTCGACCACGGCAAAACGACGCTTCTGGATACGATCCGTAAGACCAGCGTCGCGGACCGGGAAGCGGGCGGTATTACCCAGCATATCGGCGCGTATCAGGTCGAAGTCGAAGGTCAACGGATTACGTTCCTCGATACCCCCGGTCACGCGGCGTTCTCGGCGATGCGTTCTCGTGGCGCGTCCGTCACCGATATTGTGATCATCGTGGTCGCGGCGGACGACGGCGTGATGCCACAAACCGAGGAGGCGATCACTATCGCCAAAACGGCAGGCGTTCCGATCATCGTCGCTGTCAACAAGATTGACAAGGAAGACTCAAACCCGGATCGCGTGCTGACCGAGTTGATGCAATACGATCTCATGCCGGAAGCCTACGGCGGTGATATTCAGACGGTGAATATCTCGGCGAAAAAGGGAGACGGTATCAAGGATCTTCTGGATACCATCCTGCTCGTTTCGGAAGCCGTTGTCGAACCGAAGGCGAACCCGCACGGTCCGGTGCAGGGCACGATCATTGAGGCGAAGATAGACAAGGGGCGCGGTTCGGTCGCAACCGTTCTCGTCCAGCAGGGCACCCTGCGTGCCGGGGACGTGGTTGTCGCGGGTGTGATGTCGGGCAAAGTGCGCGGCATGGCGGACGAACGCGGTACGAAACTGGTCAAGGCGGGTCCGTCGTCGCCGGTGGAGATCATCGGTCTGAGCGGCGTCCCCGAAGCGGGCGACAAATTAGTCGTGGCGAAGAACGAGAAGGAAGCCCGGATTCTTGTCACCGCGCGGGAAGAGCTGCTGAAAGCCGGGAAGATCGGCGACCGCAACCTGATGTCGCTCGAAGCCCTGTACAAGCAGTTGCGCTCGGGTCCGGTAAAGGAACTGAACATCGTTATCAAAGGCGATGTGCAAGGTTCGGTCCAGGCGGTCCGCGATTCGCTGGTCGATCTCGGAAACGACGAAGTGCGGGTGCGTGTCCTCACGACAGGCGTGGGCGCGATCACGGAGGGCGATGTCCTTCTTGCCGCGTCCGACAAGGATCAGGAAGAGAAAAACTCGCTCGTGGTCGGGTTCAACGTCGCCGTGTCGGATTCGGGCAAGAAGAAAGCCGAAGCCGAGCACGTCCAGATCAAGACCTTCACGATCATCTACCAACTGATCGACGCCGTGACCGAGGCGATGATCGCGCTCCTGCCACCGATCTACGAAGAGTTCGTACTCGGCAAAGCGGAGATACGCCAACTGTTCCGGCTGCCCGGTGGTCGCTCGATTGCCGGTGCCATGGTCCAGGATGGTGTGGTGAAACGCAATGGCAAAGTGCGTCTTTTCCGCGGCAAGGACTTGATCGTGACGGCGGACGTAGACACGCTGAAGCGGTTCAAGGAAGATGCCCGTGAGGTCGCGGCAGGCTACGAATGTGGTCTTACGCTACGCGGTCACAACGACCTGCAAATCGGCGACACCATGGAGTCGTTCGAAATGCGGGCAATCCCGCGCACGTTGGATTAAATAAAACAATGAACCGCCGGGACCGGGGCGGGATTCAACCACAAAGGACACAGAGTTTTTTAAGGTTTTCCCTTCTCTCGCTGGCGCGGGGGCTTACCGAACTCGGCAAGCCCCGCCCTTAAAAACCTTTGTGTCCTTT